>NZ_JABXWS010000022.1:0-63928 GCF_015594425.1 Novosphingobium sp. HR1a | reverse complement strand
ACCGGCGTCGAAGTGTGCCACGCGATGGTCCACGGCGGCCCGTTCCCCTCGACCTCGGACGGACGGACAACCTCGGTCGGCGCCTCGGCGATCGAGCGCTTCCTGCGCCCGGTGTGCTACCAGAACATGCCCTTCGCGCTTCTCCCCGAGGGCCTTCGCGACGGCAATCCGTGGAACGCCCCGCGCCGCATCGACGGCGTACTGAAGCTGGGTTGAACGTACCTCCGCTTCGTCATTGCGAAGCCTGCAGGACCGTGGCCCGCTATGTCGGCAAATCCGGGTAGAAGTACGTAGTTTTTCTGACATAGTGTGCCCATGCAGCGGCAGCGGATCGTCTTCATCGCCGGCATTCTTGCCGCTCTTGCGACGATCCTGCCGCTTGCAGCCGCCATCGCTTATGCCCGGCACCGTGCTCTGGAGGCCGAACGCGAGCATCTCGCCGAGTACAGCGACTGGACGCTGCGGCGTGCGGAGCGCAATTTCGCGCGCGTGACCGACGTATTCCGCGAACTGCAGGCGGTCGATTGGGACGCCTGCGGAGAGGATCATATCGCGCGGATGCGCAAGCTGGCGGTGGACAACCTCGCGGTGGAGGAAGTCGGCTATTTCCAGGACGGCAAGCTCGCCTGCACCAGTTGGGGCAAGGTGACGAAGCTCGTCGCACACGGAACGCCGGATGCGCGACTGGCCGGCGGCTTCGGCCTCTATCTGAACGTTGCGCCGCAAGTCAGCGCCGGCCATCCGGTCATCGTGGTCGATCACGGCGACTACAACGCGCTGGTGAGCCACGAACGCTTCGTGGACGTGCTGACCGATACGCCGATGACGGTCGGCATCGCCACGCTTCAAGGCCGCATCATCGCCGTCAACGGCACCGCGCCCGGGGACGTGATGCGCAGGGCCGCGTCCTCGGACGGCTTCGCCCGCGTCGGCGCGCGTATCTTCACTTCCGTGCACGACGGGCATTTCCGCGCCTTTGCCATCACCGACGAAGCCTTTGTCCAGTCCCGCATGGCCCGCGAGTTGTGGGCTCTGGTTCCGCTTGCCCTGCTGACCTCGGCGCTGCTGATCGCGCTGATCGTGTGGACGTCCCGCCGCAGGCTGACGCCCGAGCGCGCGCTGGAAGACGCCATCCGCCGCCGCGAACTGCACGTGCTCTACCAGCCGATCATGGAGATCGCGACCGGCCTTTGCGTCGGTGCCGAGGCGCTGCTGCGCTGGCAGCGCAGCGACGGCACCAGCGTCTCGCCCGAGGTCTTCATCCCGCTCGCCGAGAAGCATCGCCTGATCGAACCGCTGACCGACATGATGATCGGCTGCGTCGTCGCCGATCTTGCCGACATGCTGCGGCGCGAGCGCAGCGTCCACGTCGCCATCAACATCTCCGCCATCGACATGCAGAGCGGGCGTTTCCTGCCGGTCCTGACGCATGCGCTGGTCGAGGCCGGGGTCGCGCCCCGGCAGGTCTGGCTGGAGGCGACCGAGCGCGGCTTCATGGATGCCGCCGCCGCGCGCGAGACTCTGGAGAAGGCGCGTGCGCAGGGCCACATGGTGGCGATCGACGATTTCGGCACCGGCTATTCCAGTCTCGCGCAGCTTGCCGCACTGCCGCTCGACGCACTCAAGATCGACAAGTCCTTCGTCGATGCCATCGGCCGGGAGGCAGCGACCAGCGTGGTCGTCCCGCACGTCATCGAGATCGCCCACGGCCTCAACCTGCTGATCGTCGCCGAGGGGGTCGAGACGCCTGAACAGGAAGCCTACTTGCGCGCCGCCGGGGTCGGCTTCGCGCAAGGCTGGCTCTATGCCAGGGCACTCCCGGCTGGGGAATTCCTCGCGTTCCAGGAAGCGATCAACGGCCGGCGGGTCTCACCGTTCCTGACCTCGCTCGCCGGATGAGGTTCGGGAGAATGGCGGGCGTTCACATCTTGCTTTCCTTTTTACGCTAGGCGCTTCGTGCCGACACGCCGCGCGGAGATTCCAGTGCCCCCTCTTCATCGTCCCAAATCCCTGCTCGCCATGGCCATGCCGCTGCTGCTGGACGTGTCGGTGCCCGCCTCGCGGCTGCCGGCGGTCGTCGCGGCGGCCGCCGTACCGCTGGCCGCGCGCAGCGCCATGGCCGCCGAACCCGCATCGCCCGAGGAGCGGGACCGGCTTTATCCGTTCTACATGCCGATGGACGGCCTGCGCGCGCCTGCCGTCACCTATCGCATCAAGTGCGAAACCTCGCGCAAGGCGGGGCGCGAGGTCTATCAGGGCCGCAGCCCGGACGGCCCGGTCGAAGGCGGCTACGAACTGGTCTACGAGGCGCAGGACGCGCAAGGCGCTCCTTGCGTCTATCCCTTCGCGCCGTCGCTGCCGCAGATCGGCGGCCCGGTAGAGGGCACGCAGTACGTCGTACGCAGTTCCATCCCCGGCAAGCGCGCGGTGTTCCGCACCAGCTACGACTGGGCGACGGTGGACCTGCGCCTGTTCGACGTCGGCACCCAGCGCGTCCACTTCGAGATGCGCGACGTCGAACTGGACTTCCCCGACGCCATCCAGACCAAGGGCGCGCTCCATCTGGAAGTAACGGAAACTCGCCGCCCCGGCCTGTTCACCGCCGTCCTGCGCCGCGTGAAGATCTACGGCGGCAAGAACGCGCTGTTCGTGCCAAGCGGCCAGACGATGCTCTACGCCGAAGACAGCGACATCGCCGGCAACGTCGGCACCAACACCGACCAGGAGCACACCACCTACATCAACGGCACCCTCGTCTCGCATTTCCGCGACACGAAGTTCCATGGCCAGCGCGCCTGGGAGAACTCGGCGAGCGGCCACCAGCTGAAGGACAAGGCATACTTGCGCGTCTACGAGAACGTCACAGTCTCCAACGTGCCGCGAGGGGCGCCTTCGAACTGGCCGCCTTCCGCGATGCCGCTAATCGACGCGTCGGCCTTCGGTTTCACGTGGTCAGACGGCCTGCGCATCGAGCGCGTCGAGCCCGCGCAATCCCCGCGCGATGCCCTCGTCGACCTGCGCAGCGACATCCGCTACGGCGAGCAGGGTAATTATCCCTGGCCGGTGATCGGCTCGCCCGCATGGCATATGTCGCCCTCGCCGCTCGATGCGCTGGACCAGGTCTATCTTTCGGTCTTCCTCAACACCTCGGTGAAGAGCTTCCGCACCGAACCTTACGTCTTCGCGCTCAGACCGACGGGCACCACGCTCGGCACCGACGGCTCGCACGTCGAGGGCAGCGAGGCGCCCCGCGCACAGCAGCGCTACGTCTCGCTGGCCTTCGGCACCGGCGGCAACCTGCAGCGGGTCTACTCGGGCGAGGGCTGGACCTACTCGGACCCCGATCTCCCCGCCGGGTCGGAATGGGTGCTCGACCGCAGCAAGTTCATCCGCCACGCGCTCGGCCTGATCGGGCGGTAGCTAAGCCCAAGCCTCGCCAGTCATCCCCGCGCAGGCGGGAATGACGACGATGTAACGCCAGTCATCCCTCAAAGCGGCAGGCCGGCGCGCAACGGGTCGAACCGCACGATCTCGCGCAGGCTCACCAGTGTCTCGAAATCCCGCACGTTCTCGTCGGAGGCGAGCACGTCGTCGGCGAAGCGCTGGTAGGCCTCGATCGTCGGCACGCTGACCATCAGCAGGAAGTCGGTGCGCCCGGTCACGTTCCACGCCCCTATCACTTCCGGGCAGCGGTCCAGCCTTGCCGCGAAGGCCTGCTCCATGCGCAGGCCCGACTGGTTGAGTTCCACCAGCACGTGGATCGTGATCGCCGGTGCCAGCCGCGCGGGGTCGATCAGCGCGACGTCGGCGACGATCACCCCGGCCGCCCGCAACCGGCGCAGGCGGCGTAGCACCGCGCTCTCCGAAAGACCGACCTGCGCGGCGATCGTGCGGGCGGGCGCCAGATTGTTGCGCCTGACGATCGCGATGATTCGCCGGTCGAACGCGTCGATATCGACTGTTTCCGCCACAATTTCTCCCAAGATGACGAATTCCATCATCTCATGCCGAAATTCGCCAGCCTTCGCCAGATGTGGCAGGATATATCGGCGCCATGAACACCCTGTCCGCCTCCGCCGGTTCACCCCCTTCGCCGCTCCTGCGCGCCGCGCCCTATGTCGCGCTTGCCTGCTCGATCCTGGCGTTTTGCGTGGGCACGTCCTACGGCAAGCAGCTGTTTCCGGCGGTCGGCGCGACGGGTGCGATCGCTTACCGCGTGGGCTTTTCCGCGCTGATCCTGCTGCTGCTCTTCCGCCCCTGGCGCGCCCCCCTGACCCGTGCGGACCTGGTTGCGACGATGCGCTACGGCGCGGTGCTGGGACTTATGAACCTCAGCTTCTACCTTGCCATCCGCACGATCCCGCTCGGCCTCGCCATCGCGATCGAGTTCCTCGGGCCGCTGACCGTCTCGCTGCTCTATTCGCGCCGTGCCGGGCAGTTCGCGATGGTCGCCATGGCGGCCGCAGGGCTGGCGCTGCTGCTGCCGCTCCATGCATCGCCCCATGCACTGGACCCTGTCGGCGTCGGCTTCGCGCTGCTGGCGGGGCTGTGCTGGGGGCTCTACATCGTGTTCGGCAAGAAGACGACGCACCTCCCCGGCGGTCAGGCCGTGGCCCTGGGCATGGCGACCGCAGCCGTGGTCGTCGTCCCCATCGGCGTGGTCGAGGCGGGCAGCGCCCTGCTCGCTCCTTCGCTGATCCTCCTCGGGCTGGCCACCGCCGTGCTGTCCAGCGCCGTACCCTATTCGCTGGAGATGATCGCGCTCAAGCAGATCCCGGCCAACCGGTTCGGCGTGCTGATGAGCCTGGAACCCGCCGTCGGCGCCCTCGCCGGAGCCGTCCTGCTGGGCGAGCATCTGCTGCCTGTCCAGTGGCTGGCCGTCGCGCTTGTGGTCGCGGCCTCGGCCGGATCGGTGCTGCTGGGCGATGCCAAGGCAGAGCTGCCGACCGCACAGTAGGGTTTGACCTCGGCTCCATCGACCGCCTAAGCCGCCCTACGACGACGGGCGACGACAACGGGCAAGGATGGTTCGCGGATCATGCAGGCGACTTCGCAAAGACCGAAAATCCTGCTTACGCGGCGCTGGCCGGAGGCGGTAGAGACCCGCCTTGCCGCGTCCTACGACGTCACGCTCAACGCCGCCGACACGCCGCTGACCGAAGCCGAACTGGCCGAGGCGATGCGTACTCATGACGCCTTGTGCCCCACCGTCACCGACCGCGTGACGCGCGCCGTCCTGACCGTGCCGGATCGCCGCGGGCGGATCGTGGGCAACTATGGCGCGGGCTTCGAACACATCGACATCGCCGCCGCGCGCGAGGCGGGGGTTGTCGTCACGAACACGCCCGACGCGCTGACCGAGGCCACCGCCGACATCGCCATGACCCTGCTGCTCATGGCCAGCCGCCGTGCGGGCGAAGGGGAGCGGGAACTGCGCGCCGGGCACTGGACCGGCTGGCGGCCGACGCATCTGGTCGGCCAGTCGCTTTCGGGCAAGCTGCTCGGCCTCGTCGGCTTCGGCCGGATCGCGCGGGCGACCGCGAAGCGCGCCGAGGCGTTCGGCATGCGGATCGCCTACCACAGCCGCCGCCCCGCGCCCGACATGCCCGCCGACGCATACTTCGCGGACCTCGGCGAACTTGCGCAGCGCGCCGACATGCTCTCGCTCCACGCGCCGGGCGGGGCGGAGACGCGGCACATGGTCGATGCGGCCCTGCTCGCGCGGATGCCCGCCCATGCGGTGCTGGTGAACACCGGGCGCGGCACCCTGATCGACGAAGCCGCACTGGCCGAGGCTCTGGCCGAACGCCGGATCGCGGCGGCCGGCCTCGACGTCTACGAGGCGGAGCCGCGCGTCCATCCTGCGCTGGTCGATTTGCCAAACGTGGTGCTCCTGCCGCACCTCGGCAGCGCCACGATCGAGGCGCGCACCGCGATGGGGATGAAAGTCGCCGACAACCTGGGCCGCTTCTTCGCCGGGGAGCCCCTGCTTGACCTCGTCGGCTGAACGCGTCGCCGGAGCCGCAAGGCGCTGGCTGGAGGCGCCGCGCCAAGGCCCGCTTGTCCTCGGCCTGTGCGGTTCGCAAGGGTCGGGCAAATCGACGCTGGCCGAAGCACTGAAGTCCGCTCTGGAAGCGGAAGGGCGGCGGGTGGCGGTGCTCTCGCTCGACGATCTATACCTCGGCCGGGACGCGCGTGCCCAGCTTGCCCGCACCGTGCACCCTCTCTTCGCCACGCGCGGCGTTCCCGGTACGCACGATACGGCGCGCGGTGTCGCCCTGATCGACGCCATCCGCGCGGGAGAGCCCGTCACCCTGCCCCGCTTCGACAAGGCGCGGGACGAACCCGCGCCGCAAGGCGACGGCGTTCCCGCCGATCTCGACCTGCTGATCTTCGAAGGTTGGTGCGTGGGCGCTCGCCCGCAGGACGCCGGTGCGCTGGCCGTGCCGGTCAATGCCCTTGAGCTTGAGGAAGACCCGCAAGGCACGTGGCGCGGTCACGTCAATGCCGCGCTGGCCGGTCCCTACGCCGATCTTTTCGCGCGCATCGACCGCCTTGTGCTGCTCGCCGCGCCGGGCTTCGAGGTCGTGCGCGGCTGGCGCGGCCAGCAGGAGGACGCCCTGCGCGCCCGCGAAGCCGAGGGCACACAGGTCATGGACGAGGCCGCGCTCGACCGCTTCGTCCAGCACTACGAACGGCTGACCCGGCACATCCTCATCGAAATGCCACAGCGCGCCGATCTGGTGCTGCGTCTTGCCGCCGATCGCAGCCTCGTGTCCGCCTTCCAGGCAGAACGCATCACCGCATGCACAGCCCCCGCGCGACGTCGGGGCGCAGTTGCCAGCGGCCCTGCTTGAGCAGCCAACTGCGCGCGCCTTCCTTGCTGACGGCGTAACCCTCGATGTCCTCGCGGCGACCTCCCCCGCCTGTGACGGCGCCCGCCTGCTGCGGCTCGATCGCGCAGGACATGAGCCGCCCGGCGCTGTCGTAGACCAGGCTGGCCCCGGTGGCGCCCATGAAACCGCTGGCGTCCCGATCGGTGAAGCTGCGGCAGACGACTTCGAGTACGGTGCCGAACTCGGTCATGCCGCCGGGGCCGGGCCTTGCGAAGCTGCGCAAGCCGACGATGTCGGCGCGGGTCTCGCTGCCCGCGCCTTCGAGGCCCAGCAGCGCCTGCCACGCCGCTGCTTCCTCGCCGTTCATATGCGCGGCGACGCGCGCCGCCTGAATCGCGGCGATGTCGAGCGACAGCAGGTCGCCCGGATTGCCCTGGAACGCGGTCTGCGCGAAGCTCAGCATGGCGAGATCGAAGGCGCCGACATCCTCCGGCAGGGGCCATGCCAGCTGTTCCTCGGCATAATGCAGCCCGTCGCTCGGGAAGATGCGGTGGTGACGGAACGCTTCCATCCACGCGACGCGGATGTTCTCGTCGTCCACCGGCACGAGGCGCATGTCGGCCGAGATCACCGCGCGCAGAAAGGTGAAGAAGGTGATCCCGAACGGCGGCGCATAGTCCAGCGCGCGGATCAGCATCGACTGGAACATCTGCGCCGTCTTGCCCAGCCGCGCGGCGATCTCCTGCGCCAGCGCGGGCGACAGGGCGCCGCGCGGGAGGATGCCGCTGCCGTTGGTGGCGATGGCAATCAGCCCCTCGATCCGCGCGCCGGCGACTTTCTGGAACGCGCGGTAGACCGCCTGCACCAGCACGTTGCCGAGCTGGTGCGGCTCGTCGCCGATCTCGGGGCTGTCATAGAGCAGGTCGCCGATCAGCGGGCGCAGCGTCGCGCCGCCGCCCGCCGTCTCGGAGAACGTGCGGGCCAGCGATCCGAGCACGCCCAGCCGCTCTATGTCGCCGCGCGCCTCGGTGATCTGGGCGGCAACGAGTTCGCCGTAGGAATAGCGCTGGAAGATCGCCACGAGGTCGGCGAAAGCCTCGTGGAAGGCGAGCACGTCGCGGTGAGTGGCGGTCATGAACTCGGGCTTCACCGCGTCCAGCAGGGCGTGCGTCATCTCGTGGACGATGACGTCGTGCGACAGCGCGGTGAACACCCGGCTGCCGGGGGGATAGCCCACCGTGTCGCTGCGCGCCTTGTAGTAGCCGAAGACCACGCAGGCGCGCGCCGGGTCGAACCACGCCTGCGCCTCCTCGACCTCCCACGGCGCGAGGTGGAAGCGATCCGCGCGCGACCATTCGCCGGTCGCCGGATCGTGCATGAGGCCAAGCACGATCTCGCGCCCCAGCGCCTTGCGGAAGGTGCCGTAAAGCTGCGAGGCGGTGGCATAGACCATCTGCGCGATGAAACGCGGATCGCTCAGCGAAGGCGGATAGCCCGCATCGGCGATGGTGACGATGCTGTTGGGCTTCATCGCGTCGATGATCGCCCGCACCGAGCGCCACTGCGGCTTGTCCTCCGACCAGACCGGCAACGTGACGGCGAAGCGGCGGCCGCGCAGTGTCTTGCCGTCGCCTGAGAACTCCAGCGGCTCGTAAGGCTCGGACACGGTGACGACCCCGCCGCGATCGGAGCGGGCGGTGGGGTCGATGGCGAATATCCGCATCCGGCGCACCATCGGCATGTCGGTCTCGGCGCCAATACCGGGGGCAGTATCGGCGGCCGGGCAGCGGTCCCTCGCCCGCTTGCGCTCGTCCGCCTCGTCCTCGGCGCTGCGCACTTCGCGCAGGACGCGGGGGGAGACGGTTATGACCACGCCGTCAGTCATGCGGGCAGACCGAACAGCGCCTGCGCGCTGTAGAGCGCCGAGCCTTCGAGCAGCGGCTTCTGGTCCTCGCCCGCCATCTCGCGGGCAATGGCGGCGAAGACGTCCTGCGCGGTCATCCCGGCGCCCTGCCCGCGCAGGATCTTCGTCGCCGCGCGAGTGAACACGCCTGAGCCCGCCTCCTCCATCGCCGACTGCTCGGGCAGGCAGGCGCAGAAGGTGACATAGGACAAGTCGGCGCCGTATATCTCGGAAGGGCTGGCCGCAGCCCGGCTTCCGCGCGCCGCCTTGCGTGCTTCGTAAGCCTTGAGCGCGATCGCGTCCGGCAGGCTGACGCTGCGTGGGCGGCGGTCGATGCGGCCGCCCAGCGCCATCCGGCTCGACCGGCCCGAATGGCAGAAGTCATGGAAGCGGATGACCTTCACGCCGTCCGCCACTTTCATCAGATCGGGCCATTCGTCGTCGATGATCAGCCCGCCGTCACGCCAGTCGAGCGCCACCAGCGCCTCGTCCTTGTCGTCGGCGAACTGCTTGTCCTGCAACTCGTCCCCGTCGACGTCGAGGACGCGGGTGCCGTGGGAGGAGATATGGATCATCACGCTGTCCCCGGCGCGCGCCTTGCCGAGAACCCCGCGCAGCGCCTCGCGGATCTGTCCCGCCCCGGCATCGGAAAGCACAGTGGCGGCGTAGCCCTGCTGGCGGAACGTATCGGCCCAGGTGTTCGCATCGTTGACGCAGCCGTAGAGGCGCATGCCTTCAGGAAAAGCGTCGTTGCCGATGCACAGCGCGATCTTCTGGCCACCGAGCTGCACCGGCGTCGTCGCCTGAGGCGGAGGTGGTGCGACGGGCACGAACTCGGCAGGCTGCTCGAACAGCCCCGCCGGCATGCCGTAGTAGTTCGCCGCCACGATCGCCCGGCCGACGCGCGGCTCGCCCGCCGGAAAGCGCGGCTTCACCACGCCCGCATCGCCCAGCCCCAGCATCCGCCGCAGCACGTTCTCGAGCGTCGCCACGTCGTTATCGAACCCGCCGTGCGAGCGCGAGCCTGAGGCCATGGTCGGCTTTGCAGAAGATGCGGTAGGAGACAGGATCACCGCGTCCCGGAACGCGCGCTTCACCTCCGGGTCGGTGCGGATGAAGTCCTCCATGCCCAGGATCGGCGTCTCCTTCTTCGGCTCGAACGCGCGGCTGACGAGGTAGAGCAGCGACTTGCGGTAGATGTTGGCGCAGTTGTCCGCCCGCTCCGCCTCGCGCGTCATCGCGAAGAGGCTCGCCTCCTCGATCTTCTTCTTGCCGATCAGGCTACCGAGCGTCTGCGCGAACAGGTCGTTGGTGATTGCCGGGGCCAGCAGGTGCATCTGCTTCACCCGCAGCTTGTCGGCGCAAAGCACCGGCAGGAAGTACGCATGGAAGATCGAGCCCGCACTGTGCCCCAGCGCGAAGATCGCACTCGGCTCCTTCCACGCCGCCGCCAGCTTTTCTGCGAACAGGCGCGCGCCGCCGCCGGTGTCGCTGGAACGGCGGGCGCTGTCCTTCATCGCGTCCCACAGCAGGGTGCCGACCTTGCCGCCGATCAGCTCCACCGCCGGGTCGGTGGTGTAATCGTAGATGTCGCGCGAGAGGGCGCGGCCCTTGCGCCGGTCACCCTCGACGATCTGCCAGAACGTCTCCAGCCCGCCGGTCTCCCAGATGAAGTAGACCGGGTAGATGCCATGCGCCATCCACCAGCGGTGATAGGCCCATGCCGCCGCGAGGCCGCTGCGCTCGTCGGTCAGCCCGCCGTGGGCGTAGAGCATCAGCCGGTAGCCCTGCTTCGCCTTGTCGACGATGGCGCCGACGAGCCGGTCGAGATCCGTCTCGTGCGTCGCCATGATCCCATCGTCGGAAAGCACGCCCTTGCGCAAGTTCACGACATGGAGCGCCAGTTCGCGCAGCTGCTCGGGCGCGCCGGTGAACGGGCCGGGATCGACGAAGACCGGCCAGGGCGACACCGCCACGGTGTCGCCACCGCGCGTCCTGGCCTCGGGCGCTTCCCCGGCCGAGGGCAGCCAGTCCGGTGCCACGACACTCGCCCTGTCCCCGATGGCCTTGTCCTCGGCCGCGTTCCACGCCGCGAAGTAATCCCGCAAGGCCGCGATCCGCTCCAACTGCTCCGTGCCCGGCTCCGCGCCCTCGCGCACCACCAGCAGTTCGACCGGCTGCCCGGGCTCCAGCCTGCGGTTGGCGCGGATCGATCCGTCGGGGAACAGCAGGTAGTGGAAGCGCTGGCTGAGCGCGGCCGAAGCCTTCAACTGCTCGGTCAGTTCCTTGACCGGGACATTGCCGACCCACTCGATCGCGAGCCAGTCCTTCTGCGCAGCGGCCATGAGCATCCTCCTAGGCATTGGCCTGTAGCGGCCGGGTGAAACGGGACAGCAGCATCGGCATCGTCGCGACGACGCCGGGAAGCAGGGTCAGCAGTGAGCCGGAGCCCTCGTGATCGAGGAAGGTGATGAGCACCGACCCCGCCGCGACCAGCAGCAGCAGCGGCACGCGCAGCACGTTCCACGCCCCGCCGCGCTGCGCGTCCTGCCGGAACTGGTGGAACCACTCGGGCTGCTCCAGCGTGCGGATCCAGTGCCCGAAGCTCTCGTTCATCAGCCGGAAGTTGGGATCGGTCTTGACCAGCCGCCGCGTCAGCAGGCTGTTGAGCACCGGGAAGTTGCTGGTGTTGATGAACTTGCCGTGCGCCAGATGGTGCAGCGTCAGATGCTCCTCCTTGCTCGAGCGCACCCATTCGCCCTGGTAGTAGTCGCCCAGGAAGTTCGCCATGTATTCGTGGATCTGCTCGCGGTAGACGTCGTTGAGATCGTTGAGCACGCCCAGTTCCCCCGGCGGAGCGGGCGCGGTCATGTCGTCGATCGATATGCCGAAGGAGCGGATCTGGTCCTGGATGCGGTCGGAGGGCACCTGTATCATCTCGCTGGCGATCGCCTCCGCCACCGCCGGATTGCGCGCCGCCCAGCGCCGCACCGAGGCACGGTTGACCGGGTCGTCGATCAGTTCCAGCAGCCGCTCCAGATTGGCGCCGCCGCGCGGCGGATCGGGCTCAGGGTCGAGCGGCGCGGGCTCGGCCAGCGTCTCGGTCCAGGTGTAGGTGATGAATTCGGAGAACAGCTCGGCCCAGCGGTAGGACTCGCTCTCGTTCATGATCCCGGCGCTGCCCGCCACCTCGGCCTCGCGCTTCTCGCGGTCGCGCGCCTGCCGCAGCCGGACCAGCGGCATCGTCTGGACGAAGAAGTAGACGTTGACCTCGGGCCGGGCGGTCAGCTGCTCCAGCAGTGCCAGCGTCTTCACGCGCAGATCGCGGTTGGCGACGATGCTTTCGAAGCCGGTGACGATCCACGACTTGGCGGTGAGCAGCGCCATGCTCTTCTCGCCCAGCTTGCCGCGTTCGAGCGCAAGGTCGAACATCTCCAGCCGGTCGCGCGTGTCGAGCGAGTTCTGCAGCTTGCGGAATTCCCGCGTAGGATAGTTGATGAAGACGGCCTTGATCGGGCGAGTGGACTTGGTGCGGATCTGCTCGGGCGTGTGGCGCGGATGGAGCGCGCGGAAGCCGAAATGCTGCAGGCCGAACAGGTTCTGCGCCGCCAGCACCAGCAGGCGCCAGGTCAGGAACGTCGCCACGCCCATGGCGCCGACCGCCAGCAGCCAGTCGCGCAGCACCACCAGCCCCGGGCTGCGCGGCATGGTGACGAGCGAGATGCCGGTGCGCGCCTGCGCCCAGCGCGCGTAGTCGGCCAGCACGCCGAGGCGAAGGTCGAGCGGATGGTCGAAACGGACCGGATCGTCGGTCCACAACTGCATGATCGCGGAGGCCATCTGCGAAGGCGCACCGGGCTCGGCGGCGGCATGGTCGGCGACCAGCTTGCGGGCGGACAAGTCGGCGGGCGCGGGCGTCTTCGCCTTGGGGGCGCTGTCGTAGAAGGGCCGCATCTGCGCGATGTCGTCGGCGATTTGCATGCGCGATTGTTGCAGCACCCAGGCATCGGACAGCGAGCGGTCAGCGCGCAACTGCCCCGCCCCCGCACAGCATGCGGCGAGCGCGGGGATGACCGCCAGCAAGTAGATCGTCACCAGCTGATGGCGCAGCACACGGTTGACACGGCGCATGACGGAGGGCGGCACGAACCCGGCAGGCGCCGCGCGCATCCGCTCCATCCACGCCGGCAACCTGACGTCGATTTTGCGCAGCGAAAACCAGTCCAGCGCCGCGACTATCCACATCGCCACCAGCAGCACCGGATAGGCGAAGGCCCGCCAGTTCGCGCCAAGGCAGCAGGCCAGCACCACGCTCGCATAGATGCCGAGCGCGGCGTAGAACACAGTCGCGACCTTGCCCCAGCCGACCGGCAGAGTGCCCCAGCTATGGTCGGCATCCTTGCGCGCCAGCAGGATCAGCAGCAGGAACAGCCCCAGCGCGGCATGCAGGAACGCCGCGTCGCCCCGCGCCAGCAGCAGCCCGGCCGCCATCAGCACCACCACCGCCAGCTGCGCCGACATGCCGCGCAGATACCACTGGTCGGCCTCGGCGCTGTGGAACGGCTCGGGATCGGGCCAGAGCTTGCGCAGCAGCGAGCGCGGGTCGGTCGAGGCCATCACGCCCAGCCCCGCCGCCAGCACCAGCCCGACGCAGAGCATCGTCACCCCCGCGACGAAGGCCGGATCGAGCGCCGCCCTCTGCAGCTTCGAGCGATCGTACCACGTCGCCACCAGCCAGTGCGCCGAGCAGGCAACACCGATCGACATGCGTACCCGCTTGCCGCCGTAGCGCGCATCGAACGGAGTGCCTGCCGTGGGCTCCGCCGCGCGCCGATGCTGCGCAGCATCGGCAAGCCCGCAGCGCTCGTCGACCGATCCCGCGATGCGCGACAGCGTATCGACGGCGTCGAGCTGGCTGCCGAACGTCTCGTTATGCGCGCGCGCCGGATCGGAATGCTGCAGCACTTCCAGGCTGGCGGGATCGATCACCGCATAGCCGAAGCCCTCGGGCACCGGGACCGCCAGTGTCGCGGCGGGCGGCTTTCCCGACATCACGAGGTTCGCCGCCCCCGCGCGGGTCAGCAGCACCACCATGCGAGCGTCGCCGTTGGCCGCCGCAGGCACCTGGTCGATCGTGTAGACCTGCCCCTTCCCGCAGCCGAAGCCGCCGTCAGCGTGTGCCTCCCCTTGGCGTCCGGTGCAGGGGATCACCTCCCCGGCGCGCAGGCGGCCGAAGTAGCGGCGCTCGCGAATGTCGGCGAGCGGGCGGTCCTTCGTCGGCAACTGGTCGATGATCGTGCTGCCGACCATGCTGCGCAACTGCAGCGCGGCCAGCGGCAATGGCGCCGGGTAAGTCTGCCACGGCGACGACGCCCCCCCTGCGCCCGATTGCTGCGACGAGGCCCAGCCATCCCCCCATACGGCCCTGGTATCCCGCTCGATCGCGCCGAGACTGAAGCCCACTTCGCGGTCGACGTCCTGCGCGATGGCGGCGGCGAGGCCCTGCGCCATCGTGTCGTTGTCACGCCTGAGGTCGCCCCAGAACGCGATCACCGCGCAGGCGGTCACCAGCGTCGCCACCATCAGCGGCACCGCGGCGATGATGCCGACGACGTCCATCCAGCCGAGCGAGGCATTGTGGTCGATCGAGGCCAGCTTGATCAGCGGGATCAGCAGCAGCAGCACGACCACCGAGAATCCGAACGCCGCCTTGGTGAAGGGGCTCAAATTGTTGAGCACCGCCCCTGCGCTCGGCGGATCGCCCAGAGCGCTGAGCAGGCACCGGCGCGGCGCGCAGACATAGGGGCCTTCCTCGCGCTGGATCGTCACCGGTCGTCCAAGGTCGAGCGGCCACTGGTACACCAGCCGCTCCCGCCCGCCGATCTCGATCTTCGGGGTCTTGCCCGAAGTGTCGGACGCGGGCACCGCGCCGCCTTCGAGCGCGGCCTTGTCCTTCGCTGCGGGCGGCTCGATGCGTTGGGGCCAGTCCCCGCGCAGCACGAGCAGGACTTCGCCATCCGGCCCGGTGATCGCCAGTTCGCGCGCCCGCGTCTGCTCGCTGCGCCCCGGAATTACCGGGGCCTGGATCACCGACTGCGCAGAACTCTGCGCACAGAAAGGCTCGCCGTCCTCGGTCGCGAAGGCCGACATCACCGGCTTGCGGTCACGCGCCTGGAAACCGTCGAGGGTCAGGCGCAGCTTCGTCGGCGCGGTCGGCATCGCGCGGCACCGGTCCTGCGCCGCATAGCGCACCTGGAAGCGGTCGCTCGAACTGTCGAGATTCGAACCGTCGCGCTGTCCATCCTGCGAGGCACGCCGGGTCACCATGTCGCCAAGGTCCCGGAACAGGCTGGCCATGCGCGCCACTTCGCCGAAGTCCGCCTGTTGCCGCCGCAGCACGAGGTCCGAGCGCGCCTGGATCAGCAGCAGCCCGAAGAACAGCACCACCGCGATCGTTGTCGACAACAGCACGGCGAGCGAGCGGACGCCCGGCAGGGATGCGACGCCGGCCACGTCAGCCGATCCCGCGCCGCGACGAACCTGCAAGGCGAAACCATCCGGCCACCGGCATGCCCCTATCCGAAGACGCCCTTAAGCATTTACCTCAGGGACGCAACATTGTCCCAAATCCGCCGTATTTACCGGCGCTTTTCACGAACACTATTTACCGGACGCCGCAAGCCCCCAAATCATGACGATACATGCCATCAAACAGGACCGCTTAACTTCACCGAACGCCGTTCACTCTACAAGCCGTTGAATATCATGACGACTATTGGTAAACTTCAGCAATCCGGAAACCATCGTCTTCTTCCATTACAAATATCGTCACTTGACCGCCCTGCGAAACGGGAGCCTCCTTGAAGGGCATAGTCAGGCAAGGTGCTGTCGAGAGGGGGGAGCATGGTGATCGCCAGAGGAATACTCCTGAGCGGATCGCTCGCGGCGCTGGCCGCCTGTCACGGCGGGCCGAAGGACGAGGCGCAGAAAGTCGGGGTGCGTGACGACACGCTCGTCCAGGCGGACGAAGACTACTTCCACGAAATGGACGACGGCGTCGCCCTCACCCCCGACGAGGTGAAGGGCCGCAACATGTGGCTGGTGTGGAGCGGCGGCAACGACCGCTTCTGGGACACCATGAGCAAGCCGACGCTGGGCGGCTTCGACCTGCTCAAGATCGTCGCCCCGCCGCCCGGCAGCCCCAATGCCCGGCCGACGCGCTGGAAGGTCATGGGCCTTGTCAACGAACCCTGCTTTTCCGCGCCGACGAAGCCGGACGGCTACGGCCTCTGGCGAGACACGCGCGATCCGGGCTGCGCACCCGATCCCTTCGCGAATGAAAAGAAGTACCCGGGCATCCGCATCGGCGCGCGCGGGACGACGGTGCCGGTCGGCTCCTACTTCGGCGAACCCTCCGGCATCCTCGGCCTGCGCCTGTTCCCCAATCCGGACTTCGACGAGAAGGCGAAGGCCCGCTGGGACGCGAAGCGCTATTACAGCGACGCGCGCTACTACAACGATCCCAGGCTGGTGCGCCCCTACCGCGTGGGCATGAGCTGCGGGTTCTGCCACCTCGGCCCCAGCCCGACGCGCCCGCCCGCCGATCCCGAGAAACCCGCCTTCGCCAACCTCAACTCCACGGTCGGCGCGCAGTACATGTGGGTGGACCGACTGTTCATGTGGAAGGCCGACCCGTCGAACTACATGTACCAGCTGGTCTCGACGTACCGGCCTGGCGCGATGGACACCTCGCTGGTTTCCACCGACAACATCAACAACCCGCGCACGATGAACGCGGTCTACCTGCTCGGCGACCGGCTCGGCGCCGCGCGCAAGTTCGGGCGCGAGACGCTGGCGGGCGGCAGCACGAAGAACGTCCAGTTCAACGACATCCTCGATTCCGGCCCGCTCACACAGTATTTCGACAAGCCCGCGACCGTCTGGACGCCGCACGTCCTCAAGGACGGCGCCGACGCGGTGGGCGCGCTGGGGGCTCTGAACCGCGTCTATCTCAACATCGGGCTGTTCTCGGAAGAGTGGCTGACGCACTTCAACCCGGTTGTCGGCGGCAAGATCATCAGCCCGATCGAGATCGCCACCGCCCGCCGCAACTCCGCCTACTGGCGCGCGACGGAGGCGGGGACGCCGCTTACCGCGCTGTTCTTCCTCAAGGCCGCGCGGCCCGATCCTCTGGCCAATGCGCCGGGCGGTGCGGGCTACCTCAAGGCGAGCCCGCAAGTGCTCCAGCGCGGCGCGATGGCTTTCGCCAATACCTGCGCGCGCTGCCACTCCAGCAAGCAGCCCGACGCGCCCGCAGGCGCTTCGCTGGTCGATGCCATCGGCCCCGACTACCTGACGCGCTTCAAGGCATGGTGGCGCTGGACCCAGAGCGAGGACTTCAAGGGCAGGATGCGCGCCCTCGTCGCGCGGCCGGACTTCCGCCAGGACAACTACTTCAGCACCGACGCGCGCATCCCGGTGACGCTGCTGCGCACCAACTTGTGCAGCCCGCTGGCGACCAATGCCCTGCGCGGCAACATCTGGGACAACTTCTCGTCCGAAAGCTACAAGGTTCTGCCCTCGGTCGGCACCGTCGCCTATCAGGACCCCTTCACCGGAGAGGCCCGCGCCTATCGCATGCCCGCCGGAGGACGCGGCTATACGCGCGTGCCCTCGCTGGTCTCGCTGTGGTCGACCGCGCCGTTCCTACTGGCCAACACGGTCGGCACGTTCAACGGCGATCCGTCCGTGGCGGGACGCATGGCGGCGTTCGACGACGGCATCGCCAAGATGCTCTGGCCGAACCTTCGGGAACGCGACGCGATGCTGCCCGGCGCCTGGGGCATGATCGACCGCACGACGACGCGCAGCAAACTCTACGTGCCCTCCTCGTTCATCCCCGACGCCCCGGGACCGCTGGACGATCAGGCGCGCAAGGCCCTGCGCACGCTGGAGAACGCGGACGGCGACATCGAACTGGGGCCGATCCCCAAGGGAATGCCCGTGAACCTGCTCGCCTCGCTCCAGCCGCTGGCGGAAAGCCGCGATCCGGCCACCATCGCGCGCCATTACCGCGACCTCGTCGTGCTGCTGGCACAGCTCAAGAAGGGCCTGCTGACCCTGCCGCGCGGCGCCGACGACGCGGCCGTGCGCGCTCACTTCGCCTCGCTGCGGGGACCGTTGATGGCGCTCAACAAGTGCCCCGACTTCGTGGTCAATCGCGGCCACTACTTCGGCACGGAGGAGTTCAACCGCTATCAGCGCACCCGCGACGAGCGCGATTTCGGCCGCGAGCCTGTCCTGTCCGACGAGGACAAGCGGGCGCTGGTCGAATACCTCAAGACGCTCTGAGCAGGCGGTGCCGCAGCCCGAACACGACTACATCGTGGTGGGGTCGGGCGCGGCCGGAGGCACCGTCGCAGCGCGGCTTGCCGAGGCGGGAATGCGGGTGCTGGTCATCGAGGCCGGGCCGGACCCCTGCGCCGGGGACGCGAGGACACAGGCGGACTACGCGGTGCCCGCCTTCCATCCCTTCGCCTCGGAGAACCCCGAATTCGCGTGGGATTACCGCGTGCGGCATTTCGCCGCTCCTGCAGGTGACCTCGTCAGCTACCCCCGCGCCGGGGCGCTCGGGGGCTGCACGGCGCACAATGCGATGATCTTCCTGGTCCCGCCAGACAGCGACTGGGCGCATCTGGCCACCCTGACCGGCGATCCGGGCTGGTCGCCCGAAGCGATGCGCCGCCATCGCAAGGTGGTCGAGGACTGCCGCCACCGCCCGCTCTGGCGCCTGCTCGCCCGCCTCGGCATCGACCCGACAGGACATGGCTGGGACGGCTGGCTGCCGGTCGAGAAAGCGGCGCCGATGCGCGCCTTTCGCGATGCGGCGCTGATCCGCTCGCTGCTGCTGGCGACGCTGGTGGACGTGGCACGGGGCCGAAACTGGCTCTCGCGCATCGGCGTGTTCCTGCGCGACTGGGGCGATCCCAACGACGGCAGGCGGCAGGACCGCGAACAGGTCTGTTACACCCCGCTCACCACGCGCGGCCACGCCCGCAGCGGCGCGCGCGAGCGGCTGGAGGCCGTGCGCGAGGCTCATCCGGATCGCATCACGATCCTGACGGACTGCCTCGCCACCCGCGTCCTGTTCGACAGGAGCGGGATCGCAAACGGCGTCGCCTGGCTGAAAGGCCGCCACCTCCACCGCGCCAGCCCACAGCCCGGCACCATAAGCGAGGAAGGCGCCAGTTTCGCCCGGCACGAGGTCATCCTCGCAGGCGGCGCCTTCGCCACGCCGCAACTGCTGATGCTATCGGGCATAGGCGACGCCGGCCATCTCGCCGAACACGGCATCGCCTGCCGCAAGCATCTGCCGCAAGTCGGATGCAACCTGCAGGACCGCTACGAGATTGGCCTCGTCCACCGCATGGCGAAACCATGGCGCTCGCTGCAGGGCGCGACCTTCAGCCCCGGCGACCCGCTGCACCGCATGTGGCGGAAGCGGCGGCGGGGCATGTACATCTCGAACGGCGCGGCGCTCGCCGCGCTGCGTCGCTCCAGCACCGCGCGGGACCACGCGCCCGACCTGTTCCTGATGGGGCTCATGGCGCGCTTTAAAGGGTACTATCCCGGCTATTCCGCCGAGCTTTGGCCGGGGCTCGACGGCTTCAGCTGGACCGTGCTCAAGGGCCAGACCGGCAACCGCGCGGGCACCGTGCGCCTTGCCTCCGCCGACCCGCGCGATCCGCCGCGTATCGACTTCGCCCACTTCACACAGAACGGGGAGGCCGACCTCACCGGCCTCGTCGAAGGACTGGAGATGGCCCGCGCCCTCGCCCGCCCGCTGATCGCGCGCGGGGTGATCGCCGAGGAGGAACTGCCCGGCGCCCACGTCACCGCTGCGCCCTTGCGCGACTGGGTCCGCGCCAACGCATGGGGACACCACGCCTGCGGCAGCGCCGCGATCGGGCCGGTGCTCGATCCCACCGGCCGGGTCCACGGGATCGAGCGGCTGCGCGTGGTCGACGCCTCGATCTTCCCGCGCATCCCCGGCCTGTTCATCGCCGCGCCGATCTACCTCGCGGCCGAGAAGCTGGCCGCCGACATCCTGCGCCTGAATAGGGAGAGCTGACCGATGCTGCGCTTTCTGCACCGCCTGCTCGAAGCGGGCCTCCATTTCGAGCGGCGCTTCGATCCCTTCTTCCGCCCCGCGCTCGACGCGGTGGTGCGGATGCCGCTGACGCGGTTCTTCAACTGGACCATCAACCTCACCCGCAGCCGCGACGTGCCCCCGCTGGCGCAGGAGCGCATCGATCCCGACGAGGACGTCAGCCTCGACACCATCATCGCCGAGATGCAGCATCACCTCGACCTCGACTTCACCCCCGGCAATTACGAACGCGCGGGCAATACCAAGACGCACGGCCTCGTCCGGGCGACTTTCACGGTATTGCCGGGTCTGCCCGAGCACGTGCGCCGGGGCGTCTTCGCGGCGGAGCGCAGCTTTCCCGCATGGGTCCGCTTCTCCAACCCCGGCCCCCATGTCGAGCCCGACATCGACGACGTCGGCTTCGGCTCGATGAGCGTGAAGCTGTGCGACGTGCCCGGCCCCAAGCTGATGGACGACGAGCATTTCACGCAGGACTTCACCTCGGTCACCGTCATCACCTTCCCCACGCCCGACACGCGCACCAACGCGCACCTGCAATACTGGAGCCGCCGCGAGATGGGGGTCTGGTACTTCCTGAACCTCAGGCGCCCGCACGTGCGCGACTTCATCATGCAGGCGCTGTGGAACCGTACGCTCGCCAATCCGCTGGCCAACACGTACTTCTCCTGCACGCCCTACCTGCTGGGAGAAGGGCAGGCGATGCAGTACAGTTTCCACCCCCTCACCCCCGTCACGACGCGCATTCCTCGCCTGCCGCTGCGCCCCGGCGACGACTACCTGCACGACAACCTCGCCGCTTCGCTGCGCGAGGGCGAAGCCTGCTTCGAGATGCGCCTGAGGCTGCAGCGCGACCCGTTCCTTCAGCCGATCGAGCAGGGCGCGGTCCTGTGGGACCCGGCGCGCACGCCCTATATTCCGGTGGCGCGGATCTCGATCCCGGCCCAGGAATTCCGCTCGCCTGCACAGTTCGCCTTCGCCCGGCAACTAACGTGGAACCCCTGGCACTGCGTCCCGGAACACCGCCCCCTCGGCAACCAGAACCGCGCACGGCGACGGCTCTACTTCGAGATGTCGCGCTACCGGCAGGGCAAGAACGGCGAAAGCCACGCCGAGCCGACCGGGCTCGAGCAGTTCGACTAGGGCGTGATCGTGTTTGACTGAAACACCGTCCGTCATCCCCGCGAAGGCGGGGACCCATCTGATGACGGTGCAATTTGCCACTTCAGGAGTTGGGTTCCCGCCTTCGCGGGAATGACGATGATTGAATTGAAGTCGGTCACACGCCAGCTTTTCGCCATCCGCAAGCACAGCGAAGCAATGACGAATTAGGGCGCGTCCTCGAGTATCCGCGCCAGCCCGCCGATCCCCGGCAGGAAGAAGTACGCCCCGCCCACCACCGTCACGAAGCGCGGCAGTCCGGCGACGAGGCGCGGATTGCCATCCCCGTCGTGCCACGCGAAGGCGTCCGTCGCCTGCCCGCTGCGGACCGGACAGCGGTTGCCCAGCAGCGGGTCCTGCTCGCCCGAAAGCCCGCCGAAGTAGGGGCTGGCGATCCAGCTGCCCTGCACGAATTCGAACTGCCGCGCGAGGCTGGCGTTGAGGCAAATGAAGTGCAGCCCGCACTCTTGCGCCACCGCCTCTCCGGCGATTACCGCAAGCGGCTCCGGCGCCGCGCCATAGGGCCGCCCCCGCCGCAGGAGCCGGTGAAACCGCGCCGAGGCCACCGCGTCATGGATGGCCGTGCCCTTGAACCCGAGCGAGGAAACCACATCGCGCAGGAACCCGCGCCGTCCTTGCGGATCGTCGCCGCTGCGCGGATTGGCGCGGCGGACGTGTGCGCCGACCGGGCATGCAATCCCGTCCGGGTCGCCCGCGAAAGTAAAGCCGTTGAGCCCGTGCGCGGCCAGTTCCGGCAGCGGCTGCCCGTCGATACCGCGCCCCACCATCCGCTCGGCCAGCGCGACTGCCCCGTCCCTGCCGGCAATCCGCGCGGTCCAGTCCCAGAAGCCGCCCACGTCCTGCATCAACTGGCGATAGACGAGGTACGTCCCGTTACGCCCGATCCCCCGCTGCACCGGATGATCCGCCACGAACCCGTACTCGTTGCCATGCCCCAGCAGGAATTCGCCGAGCGCGATCCGATCGCGATAGTCGCGGTCCTTCGCCCCGCCGGGTCTCAGCGTGCCCTCCCAGTCGACCTCCGGTTGCGAGACACCGTCCACGAAGCCGAACGGCTCGCGCCCGACCGGCCCGCTCGCGTCGTTGATGCGCAGGAGCGTGCAGGCGTCCGGCGGCATCGCGCCGAGTATCGCATCCTGCCACGCGGCGACGTCGCCCTCCCCGGCCAGCAGCATAAGCAGCACATGCGGCTCCGCCTCGCCGCTGCCCCAGCGCCAGTATTCGGGCGCACTGTCGTCCACGTCCCCCAGCCGCCGCGAGCGCGAGGGATCGCCCGCCATCCCGTCGAGGAACTCGGGCGCGAAGCCGGGCACATCGTCCACCGGCAGGCCCAATGCCCGCAGTCCCGCCGCCGTGAAGGCCAGCTGGCAGACCCGCTCCAGTCGCCGCGCCTCCGCCTCGGCCAGCGTCATCACCGCCAGCGAGCGCAGCCACGCCCGCGCCGCGCCCGGCTGCGCAACCTGCAGCAGCACATAGCGCGCACCGCCGAGCGACCCGAACCCGCGCCCGACGAGCGCCTGCACGTCGGTGCCCAGCCCTTTCATCTCTCGGCGCCCGTTCATATCTCGGCGATCCAGCGGCGCAGCGCACGCCCGCGCGGCCTCGCTTCGAACCCCGCGCGAATGCGGGCATTGCGCGCCATGTCGTAGTTGGACAGCCCTGGGAATGCCTTGAACCATACCTGCGTCGGGATCTGGTGGTGGAACAGGTAGCGCTTGAAGTCCTCCTCCCGCCGCGCACCGCCGCGGATCAGCCAGTCGGTGCGCGGATAGCCCAGGCCGTTGGAGAACGACAGGTTCAGCCCGAAGGCCACCTTGTTGATGAAGTCGTCGTTGTACGCCTCGCGGCTGCCGTCGTAATTGCTGGCGAAATAGACGCGGCGCCTGTCGTCGAGGAACGTCCAGCTCGCGAAGTGGATCGTGTTCACCCGCGCGAGCCGCCCCTTGCGATAGATGTGCCGCGCGCCCCAGCCGATTACCCACAGGATCACCACCGCCAGCCACCGCCGGAAGCGCCCCGGCTTGAGCGAGCCGATGGCGCTGTACTGGTTGGTGATGTCGTGGTCCTCCTGCGCCGAGAGCATGCGGTTGCGCTCCCGGTCAGGCACCGGGGCGAGCACCGGGTCGGTCTTCTCCCGGCGGCGCAGCAGCAGCACGAACGGCAGCAGACCCAGCACGATCAGCGGCAGCAGCACCAGGGCGAGCACCGGGAGCAGCAGGAAGTGGGCGATGTCGCCGAGCCTGTGCAGCAGCGGCATCTTCTGCAGCGGCGTCAGCGGCACCGCCTGCCCCGCTTGCGCAAGGATCGGCCAGAGCGTTTCCGGATCTTCCGTCCGGTGCGCCAGCCGCGCCGCGCGCAGCGCACGATGGAGCGCCGCCTCCTCGGCAATCTGCCGGGTGCCCCGCCCGCGCCAGTTGATGTAATTGGCCGCCGTCCGGCAGCGATGCGCGCGCATCCACGCGATGAGGTCGGTGCGCGGTTCGAAGTCGATGCAGAACCCGAATATCTTGCGCAGCCCCGGCCCCGCCACCACCGCCAGCGCCTCGAGGAACTCCGCATCCCCGCCATCGTAGTCGGCGATGAACGCCAATCGCACCGGCTCGGTCACCGGCAGGCTCTCGGCCAGCGCGATGCGGTCCCGCAGCGAGGGATCGTCGAGCACGACGAACCGCGCGACATGGATGCGCTTGAGCCGCCCGAACGGCACCAGCCAGTTCTCGGGCTCTGCCTGGCCGGGAGACGAGGTCATCGACGCCAGCGTCCGCTCCAGTTCGACGCGTACGCCGAAGCGGAGGGGCGAGGCGATGAAGATGTGTCCCTGCCGGATCACGGCGGCCCGATCAGCCGCCGAACTCGAGCGCGAAGTCGATCAGCCGCGTCTTGTCCCAGTAGACCTTGCCCAGATAGAGCCCCGGCTCGATCATCCGGATCTCGTCGCGCACGTGCGATGCCAGCAGCGAGGTGTCGGAATAGTCGAGCACGATGCACTCCTTGCCGTCCAGCCAGCTCGGCTCCTTGTAGACTTTGGCGACGATCGCCTTGAGCCCGAACGGCAGGATGGTGTTGCGCAGGAAACCATGCTCGCCGTCGAAGACCTTGCCCTGCCAGGCGAAGATATTGATGAGCTTGGCGATCTCGTCCGAAACCGAGGTGCCCGGCGCGATGATCGCCGTCCCCCTGGCCTCGCCATCGGGAATCGGCCCCGCCTCATGCGCGGAAAACAGCGCATCGAGCGCAGCCTGGTCCATCTTGAGCCACTGCGATACCGACTGTCCCATGGCGATCCTCCCAAATCAGCCTGCCAGGTCTGTGCGTATCAGAAATCAATAAAATACAAATTTTTGTATGTTTAGTTAGTTACCAAGGACATTACTCATATATCAGCGTTGATTCATTCCGCCACAATACGGTCAACACACCGAACGAAGGCCGTCAATCGGAGTGTACTATTCTGCACACTCTGTCACTACTGACATTGGTTGTTAAGCGGCCGGTGTCGATCCGGTGTTCACGAAAGGCTGGGCGATACCGTCCAATGGAATAGCCATGTCGGCCAGTTCGCGCTCGGCCCAGAACAACCTGCCCGTATATTCGGCCGGATTTTCGCAGGCGGAAAAATAGACGATCATTCGGGCGGGAACCGTCATCGACACTGCCACGCTGTCGTCCAATCCGGCTTCCCGCACGCGGATGGCGACCAGCTCGGTCGCGACAAGACCTGGGTGGAGGCCGATGATGAAGATATTTTTCTGCGCCAGTTCGGGCGCAAGGCAGTTCCCGAGCCGATCGAGCGCCCGCTTGCTCGAATATTAGCCGGGCACGGCAAGGCTGAATTCGCCGACAGCGTCCAGTTTGCGCGGCTCCTCCGGCATCCGGAAGACTTCGCCGTTGCCGGTGGAGAGATTGATGATCCGGCCACCGCCGCGCTTTTCCATGATCGGGACGACCAGCTGGATCAGCGTGAACGGCGCATGGACGTTGACATCGAACTGATAGAGCCAAGCGTCGAAGTTCCGACCATCCGCCATCGAAATCGACGACGATCTCCGCGTTGAAGCTGTCGAACGCGATGGGCGTGTCGTCGGCGCCGAACAACCACCCGGAATAATGTTCCGGCGGATATTGCTCCGCGGTCCTTGTAGCCATCGACCTCTCCCAACGATGAGCCAGTGCCCTTCATCGATGCCGCGATTTCGCATGATCGCCAAGAAGGACATAATCGTCATTGGCTGTCCATGCCGGTACATTCGATCCGGGCCGGTACATTCGATCTGGCGGCCTCCGGGTCCATTGCGCGGCCGCCCGCTTTCCAGATGCTCACCGGATCTTCGATTTCCAGATCCCGACTGTCTTCTTTTCCGGCCCGTCCGCGATAAACCGAGACGAAGGCCGCGGCAGGGGCAACCACCGCGACCTTCGCTCCCTCCCTGGGTCGTTCAAAGCTGATCGAAGGTGATCGTGCTCCGGATTTCCTCGGTCTGCGGGCCGACCGACATGGGGCAGGCCACGCCCGGCATGGCGGCGACATCGAACAACTCGGTGATGTGGCCTTCGAGGCGCACCCATTCGACGATGTGGCCGGTCGCGAGGTTCACGACCATGAGGCCGCACCACGCCTCGGCATCGCGCTTCTTCAGTTCGCCATCGAGCAGCAGGCCCTTGAAAGTGCCGTCGCGCGGCTTCGAGAGTGTGACGATGGCATGGCCATGGTGGATGGCCATGCCGCGCAGGAAGCCGGGGCAGAACGCGATGTCGATCTTCTCGCCGCTCGCGGGGTCGATCCGCACGATCTGGCCCCGTCCGCTGTCGAGCACGTAGACTTGTTCGCCGACCACGCGCGGGGAATGCGGCATCGAGAGCTGGTCGGTGACGATGCGGTCATCGCGCACGTCGATCAGCACCCCGCCCTCATGCCGCCGCTCGCGCCAGCCGCTGAGCACGTCGGAGCGGCTGACGGCGGTGACGTAGCGCACTTCCCCGTCCGCCATCGCCATGCCGTTGAGGTGGCAGCGGTCCTCCGGCGCCAGCCTGGAGATGAACGCCGGCTTCCAGATCGGCCTGAAGCTGTGGGTCAGGTCCAGCGTGGCGAGGCAGCTGTACTTGGTGTTGACGAAGATCACCCGGCCGTCCCGGTCCGCGCCGACCTCATGGATATCGACGTCGCCGATGGTCTGGGCATTGCGCGGGACCAGCACGGCATCGAACGCCTTGTTGCCCAGTTCGCCGGGACGCAGCATGTTCTCCAGCCTCCAGAGCTGCGACAGCGAGCCGAGGTAGAGCCGCCCCGGCCGCCAGCACACGCCCATCGCGCGGCTGAAGCTCTGCTGGTTGAACGAGACGGTGCCATTGGCGTGGGCACCGACGAGGAACAGTTGCCCGGTCTGGTACGAGGTGAAGGCCAGGCTCACCCGGTGCGTGCGCAGCCAGGCGTTGAACCCGCGCGAGACGGCGATGTTGGTGGCGCCGGGTGCGAGCGTAGCCGCTTCCGCTCCCGGGGCGGACGCGCGGCCGGTGGTGGTTTGGATCGCAGCCATTCCGGCCTCCGCCTCCGGGGGGGAAGCGGAGGCCGGACGCTCGGCGGTGGCGAGATCAGAAGCGGGGCCAGAATCAGGGCCAGAATCAGAGCCGGTGTCGGTCATGTCGTGTTCTCTGCTTGTGGCGAGGGCCGCGTGCGTGCCCGGCCCTCGTGGTATCGGGATCAGAACTTGAAGCGCACGCCGGCGCGGCCGCCGCCGCCCCTGGTGCTGGAACCGAAGGTGGCGTTACCCTCTACGAAGCCGCTGACCGGGCCTTCGGAGAGGATCGTCACGCCCAGCGCCGCCTGCCCGTAGTCGCCCATGCGGCGGCCCTCGATGCTTTCTGAGGTGCCCCCGCTCACCAGCGTCGCGGCGGGCCTGCCCTCGAACTGGTGGACCCAGCTTCCCCGGGCATAGAACACCGCCTCGGTTCCGAAGACCCTGGCCGTGCCGCCGATCCGCGCGCCCAGCTTGCCGGTCAGCCCGTCGAGCTTGCCGAAGTCGATCGACTGACCCAGCAGGTTGAGCCCGGCGATATCCGTCTTCTGCCACGCCAGCGAGGCCAACGGTTCGACGAACACCTTGTCGGAGCCCAGCCGCGCGCCGATCTCGCCCTGCAGGCCGTAACCGTCGCCGCTGGTCTTGTCCGACCAGTCGAGAACCCGGCCGTGCGCGTCGATCGCGTGGTGTGCATACTGGCCCAGCGCATTGACGAACAGCGCCCCGCGCCTGACCGAGCCGTAGGCACCCACGTTGACCGTTTCGAACTCCGCCCGGTCGCCGCCGCGCTCGAAATTCTGGCGCGAGCTGATGTAGCCCGCCGTCACGCCGAACACGGCGGAGCCCGCATCGTTCATCGACCCGCCGAGATCCATGCCCACCTGGAACCCGTAGAAGTCTTGGCGGTAGTCGAGGGCATAGTCGGTGCCGCCGATCGCCTGCGCGGCGTCGCGGTTGCTCACGCCGCCGTAGACCTGGCCCCACAGACGGGCGGCGGGCTGCACGTCGTCGCGCAGCTGCGTCATGTGGCTGCTCCATGCCTGCGCGGACTGGTCCCAGATCGCCTGCGCCCCTTCGCCGATCCGCGCGAGCCGATAGACCGGCGCACCGGCCTGCGCGGTCAGGCCGAAGCTGCCTGCCTCGTATGCGAGCGCATAGTGCACCAGCCCGACGTCCGGTGCCGCCATGTGGAACGCCGTCGATGCACTGCCCGCGCCGACCTTCACCAGTTCGATCGGTTTGGTCAGCAGCGTGGCATCGGATGCGCTCTGGTTGAGCACGATCCCGGTGGACCCGGTCGCCGCTCCCTGGATCACCAGCTTGTCGGCAACGCCCTTCCCGAGATCGAGCCCGAGTTGGGCATTACCCGAACCGAAATAGTCGCCGGTCAGCGTCAGCGTGTCGCCCGCCGCTCCGCCGCGCAGGTCGATGAGGCCGCTGTTCTCGAACCGCTCCAGCCCCTTGAACGTGACCGAAACCGGCGCGGCAGCCGCCCGTGCCGCAGCGGATGTACCGCTCGACACCGCCAGGATGCCGCTGTTGGTGAACACGTCCCGTCCGGCACCGAAGTCGCTGTCCTTCGTCGCATCGAATCGGCCGCTATTGACGAAGGTGTCATCCACCGCCGTCATCTTCACGTTGCCCTCGATCAGGCCGGAGTTGGTGATGGCCGCGCCGTAAACGGTGGTCAGCTCGTCGCCGATGCCGAGGTCCGCCATGTAGACCGTGTAGCCGTCGCCCAGGTTGCGGATTGTGCCCGCGTTGTTGAGCGTCACGCCGGTGTAGGAGCCCAAGATCACCGCATTGCCGATGCCCACATAAGGATCGTCGGCCGGGTTGTGCTGGCCGCCGCCGATGACCGTCGCGCCCTTGCCGATGTTGAGCACGGTGTCGCCGCTGAAGGAGTTCATCTCGATCGCGACGTGGTTGGGTGCGATCACTGACCCGGTGACGGTGGCCTCGGCATCGCCGGCGCTGATCGTCAGGATGCCGCGCCCGCCTGAAGACACGTTGCCGACCTCGATGCTGGTGGTGCCCGCAGAGATCGTCGAGAGGCCGGCTCCGCCCTTCGAGGCGTCGATCGCCTGCGCCTTGACCGACACGTCGCCGCGATAACTGAGAGCGACCACGCCCGCCGAACCCTCGCCCGAAACGGTGACCTTGCCGACGTCCACCGTCAGCATCGGCAGCGCCTCGGCCTCGCCCTCGGCCAGTGCGACCTTGTCGCCGCCGCGCCCGGGCCTTTCGACGACCGCGAGCACGCCCGAGGCGTACTTGCCCGAGGCTTCGACCGTGCCGGTGGAGACCACGTCCACGTCGCCGCCATGGCTGATCGCGCGGACCGCGTTGGCGGCCTCCCCGCTCGTCGCCACCTTGCCGGAGTTGGCGATCGATACGGTCGAGACCGCCCCGGTTCCGCCCAGCGCATAGATGCCGTGGGCGAACTGGCCAGAGGTGGCGATATCACCGCTGTTGGTCACATCGAGCGGACCCGCGCCGAAGGCCAGTACGCCGTAGGCGTTACGGCCACTGGTCGAGATCGTCCCGGTCGTCGTGACCGACACGCCCCCGCTCGCCGAATAGCCGCGCACGGCAGCCGCCTTGTCGCCGGTCGTGGCGACATCCCGGGCGTGGATGGTGACCTTGCCGTCGAGGGCGGCGGCATAGATGCCGGTCGCGAAGTCTCCTCTGGTGGAAACCGCCCCGGTCGCCGTCACGTCGACGCTGGCGCCGACCGCGTAGATGCCGTGGTTGAAATGCGGCGCGGTGTAATAATAGTCGCCGATCGGCTGGCCCGGCACGAAGTCGCCGGTCGTGGTCACGTCGCCCGCAGTGATCCTGATCGCCCCGGAATAACCGATCGCGACGATACCCGCCGATCCGGCTCCGGTGGTGGTCACCGTGCCCGCCGTGATGTCGATCCCGCCGCCCTGCGCCGCGTTCACCGCGACGATGCCGTCGGAAAGGTCGCCGCTGGTCGAGACCGAACCCACATCGATGCGGATGTCACCGCTGAGCGGCTGGCCGTCGAGGCCCGCGCCATAGACGCCCGCATAGAGGCCGGCGGCATTGTGGCCGCTGGTGCTGATCGCCGCCTGGCTGACCGAGACTGTGCCGCCCAGCGCCTGCGCAAGCACGCCCAGCGAGCGCTCCCCGCTGGTGGTGATCGTGCCGGTTCCGTCGATCGTCACGCCCTGCATGCCGAAGCCGACGATGCCGCGCGAATCCTGCCCCGAGGTTTCCAGCGTACCCCGGTTGTGGATGCCGATGGTCCCCCCGGAGATCGCGAACACGCCGTCGGAGATGTCACCTGCGGTCGAGAGGGCATCGGTGACGGTGATGTCGCCGTTATTGCCGGTGCCGAAGACGGCGGCGTAGATGCCGGTCGCGATCGGCCCCGTGGTCTTGACCTTGCCCACGTTCACGGTGACGTCGGTGCCCTCTGCGACGACGCCGAAGCCGCCTTCGGTAGCGGTCAGGATCTCGCCCGCATCGACGCGGACCGTCTTTGCGCCGAGCGCCAGGATGCCGACGCCGAGTGTCCCGATCTCCTCGACGTTGTCGACCTTGACCGAGATGTTCTGGCCGCTGACGGCGATGCCGGTGCTGTTGTAATGGTCGGAAGTGACGGTGCCCGCCTTCACGTCCACATCGCCATAGCGCGCCGATACGCTGATCGCGCCGCCGGTGACGGTGCCCGCGTCGATCGAGACCTTGCCGTCATAGGAATAGGCAAAGATCGCCGCGCTGACATCGCCATGGTTGGTGATGCTGCCCGCGTCGATCGAGATGTCCCCGGCCACCGCCAGGTTGACCGCCTGGATCCCGAGTGCCTCCTTGCCCGATGTCTCGATGGTGCCCGCAGTGATGGAAATCGCGTTGCCCACGCCGTTGGTATAGGCATTGATGCCATAGGCGTAGTCGCCCGAGGTCTTCACCGACCCTGCATTGATCACGGTGTCCATCTGACGGCCCAGGCTCAGTGCCCGGATACCGTCCGAACCGAAGCCCTCGGTCGTAACCTCGCCCACATCGACGGCAAGCGTTTCGCCGGCAGAGAAACGCGCGCCGCCGGTCTTCGCCAGAAGGCCATAGGAATAGTCGCCCTTGGTGGCGATCGTGTTGCCGGTGATCGTGACGTCGCCGTAGATGCTGGTGGCATCGATGCCGCGACCGACCTTGCCCCGGGTGGCGATATCTCCCACCGTCACGGTGTTAGACCCGTAGACGGCATAGGAATACACGCCGAATGCGTAATCGCCCCGCGTGCTGATCGAACCCACGTCGATCGCGATGTTCCCGCCGCGACCGATATTGATCGCATCGACGCCGTCGGACCCGAAGCCGGTTGTCACCAGCGTGCCGGCGGTAACGGAAATGTCGCGCTCTGCCTGTCCGTTGTCGTGGACGAAGTTGGAATTGGCGTAGATCGCGGCGGAATAGTCTGCGGCCGTGCTGACCGAGCCCGCAGTGACGTGCACGGCCGCGCCGACCGCCTTGATGCCGGTGCCCAGGAACGCCCGGTTCACGTTCGCGCCGCTGGTGGTCACGTCGCCCACGTTGATGGTGGTCGTGCCGCCCGAATAGGCGACTACGCCGCGCGCCGCCGTTCCGCTGGTGGCGACCGAGCCGACGTCGATATCGACGTTGCCGTAGTAGCTCCAGCCGTAGACCGCCTCGGAACCGTAGCCGGTGGTGGTCACCTTGTCGGCCTTGATGCCGGTGCTGCCGTAGTAGGCGGCGGCGCGGATGCCGTTCGACAGCGCCCCGGTGGTGCTGACTTCCCCGGCGGTGATGGTGATGCCGCCCGACAGCCCGCCGACATTGTTGTTGGCGTTGATGCCGTCCGACCGATAGCCGGAGGTCTTCACGGTCCCGGCGTCGATGGCGATGTCGCCGTAGCCATAGGCATGAATGCCGGCCGCGTTCGCACCCGAAGTCGTCACCGAGACGGCGGTGATCGTGGTCTTGCCGTCGGTGCGCGTCTCGATCCCGCGCGAATCGTCGCCGGTGGTGACCACGGTGCCCGCGTCCACCGTCACGTCGCCGCCGAAGAACGTGCCGTCCTCGCTGTAACCGCGCAACGCGGAGACCTTGATGCCCGAGGCGTAGGCGCCGCCGGTCGTCACCGAGCCCGCATGGATCGTCGCGTCGTTGCCGAGCGCCAGCACGTCCACGCCCGAGGACTGGTCGCCCTTCGTGGTGATCGCGCCCGCGTCGATGGCGATCTGGTGATCGAGCCCGTCGGTGCTGACGCCGGTGACCTTGATTCCGCTGGAATTGCTCCCGCCGGTGGTGACCTGGCCGGCCTTGATCGCCGTGTCGCCCGCATAGGACTGCGCGTAGACGCCGGGGCTGTCATCGCCCGAGGTAGAGATCGCGCCGACCTCGAGCGTGAGGTTGCCGTGATCGAGGAAGGACTGGAAGCCCGCCGCGTTATCGCCGGTGGTGGTCAGGGAGCCGATGGTGAAGTGCTGGTCGGAATAGACTCCGTTCGTCAGGATCGCCGGAGAATGATCGCCCGCCGTGGTGATCGATCCGATGGTGGCATCGACCGTGCCGAAGCTGTTGCCGATCGACAGGCCGACCGCATCCCGGCCCAGCGCGACCGCGCCTTTGGTGACGATGCTGTCGATGTTGAGCGTCACGTCGCCATCGGCATTCTGGATGATAACACCGCGCGAACGGTCGCCGTTGATGGTCACCGTGCCGAGGTCCACGTCCACGTCGCCACCCGTCTTCACCACGACGCCCGCCGTGTTGATGCCGTTGGTGGTGACGCTGTCGGCCTTGACGGTGAACTTGTGGTTCTCGCCCAGGTAGCCTGCCGAGCCCCCCGCATAGATCGCAGCGGAATTGTTGCCGTCCGTGGTGACGCTGCCCGCCGTGATGGTCAGCTGAGCGTCTGTGCCATAGGCGAGCACGTTGATGCCGTTCGCGAAATCGCCATGGGTGGTGACGCTGTCCGCGCTGATATCGACATTGCCGTAGATGCTCACCGCGCCCATCCCGGCCGAGCCGGTGCCGCTGGTCTCCACCGTCCCGGCAGAGAGCGAGACGTTACCGAAACCGCCCGCGTAGGCGCCCCAGCTCTCGTCCCCGGTGGTGGCGATCGCGCCGATCGACACCTTGGTCTCGCCCATCGTGAAGTTAGTGGCGATCACCCCGTCCGAAGCATAGCCGCCCGTCTTCACGCTGTCGGCATGGACCGTGAGGTCGGTCGGCGCGCCCAGCACGGTCTGGCCGGTTTCCTCGTCGAACACCGGCGGCTGGCCCGCCTGCGCGTCGATGCCAACCGAATAGTCGCCATGCGTGGTGACCGATCCCGCATCGATGGTCAGGCTGCCCTGGGTGCTGACCCCGTAGATACCGCGCGAATAGAGCCCGCTGGTCTCGACGCTGCCCGCCGAAACGCCGATCGCGCCGCTGTAGCCGGAAACGTGGACGCCGTCGGAGAAGGCGCCGCTGGTCTTTACCGCGCCGACCTGGACATCGACCGCGCCCGAGACGCTGCCCGCGACCACGCCATGTGCCTCGCTCCCCTGGGTGGACACGCTGCCGACATGGATCGTCAGGTCGCCTGCGTCGGTGTTGCCCGCAACGCCGATCGAACCGGTGCCCTGCGTGGCGATCGTGCTCGCGCCGTCGGCGATCACCGCCGCCGCACCGCCCGAGAAGTTGGTGACATTGATGCCGTTCACGTAGTCGTCGCCGGTTTCCACCGCAACGCCGTCCCCGAGATGGACGGTCAGGTCCTGGGGAGTCTCGCCCGCCCCGACGCCGTAATGGATGCCGCCCGGATAGCTGGACGAGGCCGGGCAGGTCACCGCCGTCAGGGTCAACAGGCCGCAGGCCGGTGCGGCCGCCGCAGGGGCGGTGCCGATCAGCAGCGCGGCGGCGGCGCCGGTCAGGCAGGTGCCGAGCCGCAATACATGACGGCGCGGTCGTGAACGGGCGGGGGATCGGAGGTGCCGGGTGGACTTGAGGATCGTATTAACGCGGTCGTCGTGCACGTGGTGCTCCCTGGTAGCGTCCAGGAGCAATCGTCGGTCGGGTCCGTGGCGCGCACCGGCCGGAGCCGGGCAGCGCATTGGCGATGTAAAAACCCCGGGACCCGACCCGTTGCCCCCTCGATGCCGGCAAAACGCCACCCCAAGGGCCTACCCGTAAGGGAAATTACACAATTGACACTTTTTCTTCAAAATCCTGCTTCGAAGCCCACCCGTACCGTGCGCGGGCGCTGCGGCGTGGTCTGCGCGCCCGCCCGCAAGGTGAAGGGATTGCCCAGCGCAAAGCGATCGCCGCGCGCATCCAGCAGGTTTTCGACCGACAGCGCGACCACCGCCCGATCGAGTTCCAGCCGCCCCGACAGGTCGAGCCGGGTCACCCCGCCCTGCCGCAAGTCGAGGTTCGCGCCCGCCCCCAGGTGCGACACGCCTTCGTGCACGACCAGCGCGCCGAGCCCGAGGCTCCGCCCCGCGCGCAGCGGCAGACGATAGCGCGCCTCCCCTCGCAGCGAGAGGCCCGGCACATTGGGCAGCGAACGGCTGCCGTCGCGCAAGTATTCCAGCGGATGCAGCCGGTCGCGGACCACCATCGCCGCGCCCAGCAGTTGCAGCCGCCCCGTCACTTGCGCGCGCCCCGTGACATCGGCGCTGAATACGCGGGCATCGCCGATATTCTCGGTATACGTCAGGCCCACCGGCGTCAGCAGGTCCCCTTGCACGTCGCGCCACCGGCTCCAGGCCAGCGTCGCGTCCCATTCCAGCGGGCCGGTCCCCACGTCGCGAAGGCCGACTTCGAGCGTGCCGATCCGGTCGGACGCGAACTTGCGCGAGACGATCCCGCCCGCAACGCCTCCCGGCCGGTATCCCCGCTCGTAGCGCGCGTAGGCCCGCCCCTTGCCATGCAACTTCAGCGTGGCGGCAAGCGACGGCAGCAGCCGCGTCTCGCTACGCGCCACCGACACCGGCTCCTGCTCGCGCGAGAAGTAGAAGCTGTCGAGCTTGCCCAGCGCATCCCCATCCAGCGTCATGCGGCTGAGGCGCAGGCCGCCGGTGAAGCTGAGCCCCGGCCCCGCATCGAGCGTCACTTCGCCGAAAGCACTGAGTTCGGTGTTGTCATTGCCGCACGCGCAGCCGATCGCCGGGGCTTTCGGGCAGCACGGAACGGATCTGCCGCGCCCGGCTGGAGAGAATGCTCACCCCGCCCACCCAGCCCGGGCCGTCGCCGGGCTCCCGCCACGCCCGAGCCTCGATCGTGACCAGGCTGGCGTGGTCGGCCTGGCGATAGAGGATCGCGCCGCCATCGCGCGCGGTGGCGGCATAGTTCTGGTCCATGCGCTGTTCCACCGCGCCCACCGTCGCGCTGACATGCACCGGCCCGCCGCCGCGCCTCACCGTGGCGAAGGCAAGCGCGATATGGTCGGACGATGGCTCGGCGACACCGCTGCGCCGCTCCAGCGCGCCTGCCGCCCCCGATCCCGTGCCGGGCTGCGCGTACTGCGCATCGCGGCTGCGGATCGCCTGGACCGCGCCGCCGATGTCCGCGGTCCAGTCGCCCTGACGGTAGCGCAGCGCCAGCCTGCCACCGGTCGTGCGCACACGATTGACGTCCTTGTCCCCGCGCGCCGTATCGTCGATGTAGCCTCCGGCGTCCGATCGATAGCCCAGCACGCGCAAGCCCAGCTGCCCCTCCACCACCGGCAGGTTGGCCAGGCCGCCGAGGTCGCCCCCCATCGCTCCGTGCGCCGTCGCCGAGATTCCGCCCCAGCCCCGCGCCGATGCCTCGCCGAGATCGGGAGCGCGCGGCTGCAACCGGACGATGCCGCCCAGGGCGCCCGCACCGTAGAGCGTGCCGTGGGGGCCGGGGAGCACCTCCACCTGCTCCAGGTCGAGCGGCAGCAGGCCGGGATCGGCCGCACGATAGGTCAGCCGCTGCTCCCCGAGGTACGGCGCCACCGTCGCCGCACGGGTGCCAGCGAAGCTCGAATCGGCGATCCCCCGCAAGAACAGCTTGTCGCGCCCCGGCCCCAGGTGCGTTCCGCTCACCAGCGCCACCCTGTCCGCCAGCGCATCGCTGCCTCGCATCGCCGCAGCCGCATCGATCATTGCACCGGGCATGACCCGCGCGGTGAGGGGAAACGCATGCAGCGCCGCATCGCTCCGGCTCCGAGCGACGACGATCGCCGCACCGCCGGGTTCGGGCGGACGCATAGGGATCAGGGCGGACACGGGCTCCGCTTCAAGCCGGCGCAGGCCGACGATCAGCCACGAATCGCCGCCGAGCCGGCGCAGCATCACGCCGTTGCCGAGAATCTGCCGGAGCATGTTGTCGACCCCGCCCGACACCCGCTTGGACGCGATCCGTCGCCGTAACAGCGCCGGGTTGGTGGTGCCGATGCTGGCGCCGGTGCCGCGCGCGATGATGTCGATCGCCTCCGCGAGGGTGCACGAAGGTATCGCAAGGTCGCGGGCGCAGGCCCGGTCCGGCGCCGCGACAAGCGCCATTGCGAGAGCGAAGACCCCCCGCCCGCGCATCTCAGTCCGAACCGCCGTCCGCGCTCAGCAGCAGGCGCACCCGTTCCTTCACCGCTTCGGGCGGCCCGTCGAGGCCGATCGTTCCGGTAAAGCGCCGGTCCCCGCCCTGCCCCTCCAGTTCCACGCGCAGCCCGGTCGCGCGGGCAACGTCGGCGAGGACCAGCGATACCGGGGCATCCTCGTAGTGCAACCGCCCTTCGCGCCAGCCGGCGACGCCCTCGGGCGCAAGATCGAACCGTCGCCCGCGTGTTCCTGCCCGTTCGAACCCCTGCCCGGCAGTGAGGACCAGCCCTCCCTCACCCTCCGCCTGCGCCACCGCCACCGCCACCGAGCCTTCGGCGACGCTTACGGCCAGCCGCCCGAGCTCGCTCACGACGTCGAAGCGTGTGCCCAGGTCGGTGATAGTCGCCCCGCCCGCGGTGACGACGAAAGGCCGCGCCGCATCGTGGCGCACGACGAACAGCGCCTCGCCCGACACCAGCGCCGCCCCGCGCCCGCCGGGATCGAGCCGGACCACCGTATCGCCGTTGAGCGCAAGGCGGGTGCCGTCGGCCAGTCGCAGATCACGGTGCACGCCGGCCGCAGTGCGATACTCCTGCCACGGCCGCGCATCCTCGCCCCTGAGGCCCAGCCACAAGCCGAGGCCCACCAGCACCGCCACCCCAGCGGCGATGCCCGCCGGCAGGTATCGCCGCGAAGGGTTGTCGTTGACCGCGACGAACTCGGCCCGGGAAGGGGGAAGCCCCTCCGCCACCTCGTCCACCGCCTTGGCCTCGGCAAGCTGCAGGATGTCGAAAGCACGCGCGTGATCCGGCGACAGGGCGAGCCACGCCGTCAGCGCATCCCAGTCCGCGAACCGGGGATCGCCCAGCCGGATCACCCAGTCGAGCGCTTCGTTGTCGAGGCGTGCCTTGTCCGTCACCATAATCTCCGGCACATAACGCCGCCGCCGCCGTCAATCCGCATCGAGGCCGCTCCTGATATCCAGAAGGGCGACGTAAGCCTTGCGCAAGTCCTTCTCCACCGTGCTCAGGCTCACGCCCAGTTCCTCGGCTATTACCCGCTGTTCCACGCCTTCCAGCCGATAGCGGCGGAAGACGTGTTCCACGCGCGGCCCCAGGTCCCGCAGCCGCTGCGAGGCGATGCCGACCTGCTGCCGGGCGATCAGCGCCTGCTCGGCCGAGGGCTGCTGGTCCCGGTCATTGACCTCGGCCCAGCCGGCATCCCGCACCGAGCGGCGGGCGCCTTGCCGCCGGGCATCGAGCAGCAGGCGCTCGGCCATGCGAAAAAGGTAGGACAGCGGGCTCGGTTCGACGTCTCGGTCGATCGACGAGGCCTTGATCCACATCTCCTGCAGGATGTCCTCGGCAATATCCCCCGCGCCGCGCGCCATGAGGTAGGCCCGCAGCCTGGCACGATTCGCGAGCAACACCCCCGCAAGCCTGCTGGAGCCCGCGCCTTCGATATCCATCACACTGGAGAGCCGATCCACGTTCAACCGTTTGTCACAAAATAGAAACCAAAATGGGGGCATTGCAAGCCCCATCGCTGCATCGCACAACGCGCAGCACGGTATGCCGTCAAACCTGTGACTGGAGCGCCCGTTCGGAACACCATGCGCCGGGCGCCGGCTTCCGATCGACGAACGCATTTTCCAGGTCGCCGCAAGGCGCCTGTCGTATCCTTCTTCGTTCGTCTAAGGGCCCGCCTAATCGCGGCCCGAGGTCCGGGTGTTTCGCGCGCAGGGCGGATCGCCGGGTGTGCATTCGGCGCGCGATGAGATCAGGTCGAGGTGCCGTCCGTCATTCCGGGCTCCTGATTCCTCGGCCGGTAGCCCAGGCGCAGCAGATGCTTGCGCAGAATTACGCGCTGACGCCTGGCAGGCCAGTCCGAACGCTGAATGGCAACCAGGGTCGCGATGCCGTTGATCGCGACCTGGATGTCGGTCGCCACGTCCCTGGCATTCTCGGTCGGATCGAATTCGCCCCGCGCCTGTGCCTTCACGATCAGATCGACGAACACGTCGTTGCTGACGGTGCTGCTTTCCGACCACTCCGTTTCGATGCCCTCGATATCCGGGGTCTGTCCCCAGAACGCCAGCCAGCAGTGCCAGTCCTGCCAGCGCGGGCTTGTGATGGGCAGCGCGAAGTCGAGGCATGCCAGCAAGTCCTTGCCGTCCCTGCTCGCCTTCCTGATCCGCGCCAGTCCCCGCTGCCATGCGACCCGCTGGGTATAGGCCAGCATTTCGTGCTTGCTGCGAAAGTAGTGGCACACGATAGTGGTGCTGTAGCCGCACTCCTCGGCCACGGCGCGGATGGTGACGGCCTCAACGCCGCCTTTTAGCACAATGCCGGATACGACTTTGGCGATCTCCCTGCGCCGCTGTTCGTGATCGACTATGCGCGGCATGGGCGATTTACCTCGATTTCGGAGAGACGTCGTGACCGCTCACGCTACTGCCGCAGATCAGCGAAGCCAAGCCTTCGCACCAGCGGCGGGCACCGGATTTCATTTGGCACATACGTATATAATGCCGGGTCCTTTCGATCGTCCCCAATCGGTTGCCGGCTGCCGCGCCGGGGCTGCCGCTTTCCGTCAGAGGCTGATGTCCATCGTCGCGGTCATGCGTGAGGGGTCCGGATCGTGCGGCGGCTTGCCGTAGTCCATGACCGGGAAGAACTTCCCGTCCAGCATCGGCGACCCGTAATAGACCTGATCGTAGCGGTGCACCTTGATGAGCCATTCGTCTCCGTGTTTGCGGAAGGTGCTGTGATAGATGCCCATCACCACCTGATACGATCCGTCAGGCATGCGCAGCACTTCGTCCACATGCCCGCGAGACGCGGCCGTGTCCCCGTCCACCTCGATCACCAGCGAGGAAATCGACTGCCGGACGAAGGGAAAGCCCTGCATGACGTTCCACCAGTGATCGACGACGGCCTGACGCCCGCGTGTGATGGTCCCGAAGGCGTGCCACTCACCGTCCTCGGCATAACATTCGCCATGCGCCTCGGGATCGCGGCGGAAGATCGAATCTCCAAGGCGAGCCAGGGTTCGCCTGACGCCTGCATCGCCATCCAGCCGGTTCAGAAGGTCATTCATCGTCGTCCTCGCTTGTTGTGTATGTCGTGCTTGCCGATGCGGCCGGACATCAATCCAGGGTCAGTGGGCCGCCCTGCCACCATCGCTCGAAGGCCGGGCGCAGCATCGACGATGCAAGTTCGACGACCATGCCGCCGCCCGCCGGTCTCACATAGGCGAACGGTCCCCACCGTTCCTCGGGTGCGGCCCCGGCGGCGATTACGCTCCATCCTTGCGCGGTCAGGTCGTCCACCGTACCCGCCACGTCGTCCACCCAGAGGCCGACATGGTCGCCGCGCGATGCTGCCGCGTCGAAGAAGCTGCCGGCCTCCCCCTGCTGCAGTTCGAGCCGCACCGGCCCTTCGCACGAGATCGTGAAGCGATTGGTGATCGTCTTGAGGCCGGCCTCGGGCGTCCACACGGAGAAGGCTTCCAGCGTGAAGGGCTCGGCGAACTTCAGCCCCAGCGTGCGCGCGTAGAACGCCATGGCTTCGTCGAGGTCCGGGACCAGCACGCCCGTGTGGAATACCTTGCTGTAATCGAGCACCGCGTTCTCCGTTGCGAATAGGTGGCCGCCCCGGGTTCGGCAAAGTTGGGAAGTGTCCTCCCCCGGGGCGGCGAGTTGCCTGAACAGGCAGCGATGGATCAGAACTCGTAACCCAGGATCACGCCGTAAGTGCGCGGTTCACGGGCGCTGGAGAACGACCAGAGACCTGCGACGGTGAAGGCGGCATTGGGGCCGCGATCGTCGAGGAGGTTGCGCCCGAACGCGGTGATACGTGCGGTATGACCGCCCAGGTCGAACCGCGTCGTCAGGCTGGCATCGAGCAGGTCCTGCGTGTCCGAACGCACGCGCGGGTCGTTGCGCGGCACGACGATGGTGCCGGTCGCGGGATAAGTCGCGGTGGCGTCCAGTCCGATCTGCTGGTCGTAGGGACTGATGTGGCGATAGCCCAGGTTCGCCACGACTTCGCCGAAGCCGGTCGGCACCTTGTAGTTGGCGTTCAGCGACAGGGTCGTCTTGGGCGCGTAGATCATCGAGACGTTCGAATAGTCTATGATGCGGGTGCCCGGCACCGTGGCACTGATCGCGCCTTGGGAAATGAAGTCCTTGAGGCTGTTGTCGAGCAGGCCCAGCGAACCGGACAGCGTCAGGCCCTGCGCAGGATGCGCGGTGAATTCCACCTCGATGCCCTTGAGCTTGGCCGAGCCCACGTTCGTCACGATGGTCTCGCTGCCGACGCCGCCTTGTGCGGGGATGGTCGTATTCTGCTGGAGGTTCTTGTAGTCCGCCAGGAAGGCAGCGACGTTGAGTTCAAGCAGTCCGTCGAGCAGGGAACCCTTGAAGCCGCCTTCGAAGGAGTCCACCGTCTCCGGCCCATAGGGTGTCGTCGCCGAGAAGAGCGTCGTTCCGCGGCCCGAGAAGCCGCCGGAACGATAGCCGCGCGACCATGAGGCGTAGAGCATCATGTCCGGAGTGGGATGGAAGTCGATGCCGATCTTGGGCGTGAACTTACTGTTGCTGACAGTGGCGTTCGGGAACTGGCTTGCGTCGATGCGCGCCATGTTCTGCTTGCGGTCCTGCGTCCAGCGACCACCGAACGACAGGCGCCAGCTGTCGGCGAAGGCCCAGTTGAAGTCACCGAAGAAGGCCAGCGAGCGGGCATGGCCGATGTTGTCCTGCTCGGCGATCGCGGGCGGCGCGAAAAGCGTGATGCGCGTGCGCTGCTGCAGGGAGTAGCGCGACTTGAAGAAGTAGCCGCCCACGACATAGTCCAGGCTGTCGCTGATCTTGCCCGCGGCGCGCAGTTCCTGGCTGAACTGGCGGTACGTCTGCGAGCGGGCGGAGAAATAGATGTCGGCGGACGAACCGTCGAAGTCCTGCGTCTGCGTTTCGTCGGACTTGCGGTAGCCTGTGACCGAGGTGAACTTCACGGCCCCCGCATCGAGGTTCATTTCCAGCGTCGCGGCGGGAGACTCGTAGTGCGAAGTTCCGGGCGTGCCGAACACGGTGTAGAGGTCGGTGGTGGTGTTGCGGTTGCACTCGTTGGCGGGTTCGAGCAGGCAGAAGACCTCTCCGGTCTTGCTGATGTTCGAATTGACCGGCACGAAGTCCTGCACCTGCTTTTCCAGCGTCAGCAGCGCGTCGAAGTTCGATGACGGCTGGAGCAGCGCCGCGACGCCGAAATTCTCGGCATTCGATCCGCCCGTGCGTTCGCCGGTGATGCCATGGTGGTAATAGCCGTCGGTCTGGTTGTGGAAGTAGAACGGCTTGATCGCCAAGACATCGTCGATGATCGGAATGTTGACGACGGCACGCGTGGCCCAGGTGTCGTAGTTTCCGTACGATGCCTCGACCTTGCCGGAGAATTCGAACTTCGGGCGGGTACGCCGGATGTTGATCACGCCGCCGATGGTGTTGCGCCCGAACAGCGTGCCCTGGGGCCCGCGCAGAACCTCGATCTGGCTGATGTCGAAGAAGTCGAAGAACTGCCCGGTGCTGGTGCCGATGAACACGCCATCGACGACGACCGCGACCGTTGGATCGAACGACTTGTCGACGTCCGCGAACGACAGCCCGCGGATCGCGACGTTGGCGGCGGCAGCGCCTGAATTCTGCTGGGTGATCATGACGCTGGGCGCCGCGCCCATGATGTCGCCGATATTGACCGATGCCTTGGCTTCCAGCGCGGCCGCATTGACCGCAGTGATCGCAACCGGCGTGTCGCGCAGGGCTTCCTCGCGCCGACGGGCCGATACGATGATCTCGCCTGTGGAAGCACCGTCGGCCTCCGCCTGCGCCGTCTGCGCATGGGACGGCGCAGCCCCGAGGGCAGCCGCCACTCCGAGTGCTCCGACGCCGACTTGCAGGAATGCCCTCAACGCGTGAATGCGCTGCATATTCGAATCCTCCCCGTATCTCGCAATCGGCATTCAACACTGCCGATCGTCGCGGGGAGACATATTATAATGAAACATCGTTATAGAACTATGTTATGTAATAGGTCGTCTTTTCGACGCCCCAGCAGGCTTCTTGATCACCTGATATAGTGTTGAAATAGAAGCGTTATCCTTGCGCATATCCGGAATGCGGAATGGCTGCCTTCGCCTGGAGCCGCAATCGCGAAACGCCGCATCACAGTGACTTTCGGGGAGAAGGCGCCGAACACTGAAACAGAAGAAGCGGGCCGACCTGTACAAGGCCGGCCCGCGAAGAAGTATCAGAAGCGGATGTTCATCTCGCCGCCGAACGTACGCGGTTCGTTGAAGAACCCGTTGAGCCCCGAAGTCGGGCTCAGGGCCTTGTAGAACACATGCTGTTCGTTGAAGAGATTGCGCGCCCAGACTGCGAAAGTCAGCTGCGCATCGCCCGAACCGACTGCGATATCGCCGACGGCCAGACGGCCGTTGACGATGAACGCCTTGTCACCCTTGGGCTGATACACGTTCGAAGCGGCACCCGGGCCGGTATAGACCGGGTCGGAGACGTTGGCATAGAAGCCGCTGTCGAAGTTACCGTCGAGATGCGCGCGAACGGTGTAACCGTTCATCGGCAATTCGTAGTCCAGCGTACCGCTGGCGGAGTGGCGCGGGGTGTAGGACTGATAGATCGGAACCGCGACGGTGCTGACGACGCCGGCGGCGTTCGGGTAGGGGTTCACGGTCGCCGGGATGTTGACGTACTGGTACGAATAGGAAGCGCCCAGCGTCAGACCTGCCAGCGGATTGACCGTCAACTCGGCTTCGATGCCGTGCAGACCGCCGGTGCCAGGGGCATTGATCGTCGAGGTCGTCGTGCGCGTGGTACGCACCCCACCGGTCTCGTACGGGCGCTGGAAATCGACCTGGATATCCTTGTACGTGCCCGCGTAGGCGGCAATGTTGAAGCGGGCATGGTGGTCGAAGAACTCGGTCTTGGCGCCGATCTCGAAGATCGACACCGTTTCCGGGTTGAAGGCATCGTAGTTCTGCGAACGGGAGTTGGCGCCGCCCGACTTGTAGCCCGTGCTCCACTTGCCATAGACGTGGACGTCCTGCGACAGATCGACAGCCAGGTTCACCATCGGATCGACGCGCGACCAGCTGGCGTCGAGGCCGATCGGGCCGGAGACGCCGTCGCGGTTGATCGGCAGGGCGTTGTTCACGATCGTGAGCGCGCCGTGCTTCATGTCCTTGGTCCAGCGCAGGCCGCCGGTCAGGTGGATGGCATCGTTCATCACCGCCGGGGTCCAGGTGGCCTGGCCGAAAGCGCCGACGCTGCGGGTGGTCACGTGGCTTTCGCGGTCGATCGCCTGCGCGCCGTAGTCGATCTGACGCAGCACGTAAGCCGAGCCGGCAGCATTGGTGAACTGGTTGGTGTAGAACGCCTGCGCATTGTCGGAGACGTGCTCGCGGTAGTACAGGGCGCCGGCCACGTACTTGACCCGGCCCACTTCGCCGATGGCCTGAACTTCCTGGCTCCACTGGTTCTGGTTGAACAGGGCCAGGCTGTAGCGGGCGAACTGCGTGCCCGTGAAGCCGGCCGCACCCTTCGCTGCCAGCGCCGAAGGCGACAGCGACATGGTGGTCGAAGCCGAGCCGTTGTCCCACTGATCTTGGTAAAGCTTGCGGTACGAACTGATCGACTTAATCGTCAGGTCAGGCGTCGCGGTCCATTCCAGGGTCAGGCGGTGACCATGGACCTTGCCGACGCTGGGCTGCATCGGGACGCCGACGTTGGCGGTCTTGACGCGGTCGGGCTGGACGGTGCCGAGCGCGGCCTGGGTATTGGTCCCGGCAGCAAGAAGGTTGAGGTACAGCGAGGTCGATTCGTCCTTCGACGTATCGAAGCTGTAGTCCGCGCTGAAATCGGGCGAAGGCTTCCACAGCGCCTCGAGGTGCAAGCCCTGCTTGTCGTACTGGTTGAAGCCAGCCTGACCCTGCTGCGGATTCTTGACCAGCGGATCGCGGCGGGCGACGACGCCGTCGATCTTGAACGCGATATTGGCGATCGACGGCAGGTCCACATGGACCTCGCCCTTGTACATGCCGAAGTTGCCGACGCCGCCGGTGGCGTTGACGTGGAATTCGCCGGAGGGCTTCTTGGTCACGATGTTGACCGCGCCGCCTTCGGTGTTGCGGCCGAACAGCGTGCCCTGCGGGCCCTTGAGCACTTCGACGTTCTCGATGTCGAACAGCGCGGTGCCAAGACCCTGGGCACGACCGAGATAGACGCCGTCAATATAGACGCCCACGCCCTGGTCGCGCGCCGGCTGGTTGCCGTCCGACAGCACGCCGATGCCGCGGATATTCACGATCAGCGCGGAGTTGCGCGAGTAGAACGGAGCAACTTTCAGCGACGGGATGGCGCCGTCGCCCAGATCGACAAGCGACGTGACGTGGCGATTGGTCAGGTCGTCGCTGCGCATCACCGAAATCGAAATCGGGGTTTCCTGCAGATTCTCGCGACGCTTCTGCGCGGTGACGACGATTTCGCCAAGGCCGCCGCCTTCGGCAGCATCGGCCACCGCGTCCGGTGCAGCTTCGGCCGCCTGTGCAGCTGTGGAAAGGCAGGCAGGCGCAAGCAGGGCGAACGCGGTCGTCGCCAGCCAATGACGCTGGATTTTCATGAAATACCCCTGAGTGATTATCGCCACTGCGGCGATCGTCGAGCGGGCCGATAGGGCTGCAATATTTCCCTATTGTGACTCTGGATTGCTTGATCACGAGATTTCATGCGCCGAAACTGATCGGCTTACGGGCTACCCTGCCTTGCATCCGGGAAAGCGATGCCACATGTGCCTGGCATCACCTGCCCGCTTCCGCGGCGACGGCGGCGGCAGCTGCGATCCCTCAGCCTTCGCCTTGCGGCTCACGCTGGGCGCCAGGTCGAACGCCCGCTCGAAAAAGCCACGTTTGAGCTGGAGTTTCTCGGGAAAGTGCTCCTGCGACAGGTCCGCGCCGGCGACTGAACGCCTACGGGGCCAACAAGAATGCCGCCGGCAGTCACCACCTTACGCAAGACACGTCGCGGCAGATCCAGCATTCTCGATCGACCATTCAGGAAGCTCGGCGATAGGATGAAACCTGGAGGTGTCTCCGGGCCGTCGCTCATGCGGTGCCGAGACTGGCTGCGCGTCTCGACGGCGCCTGGGAAGTGGCGTTCGAGGCGGAACGCGGTGCGCCAAAGGCCGCGAGCCTGCCCGCGCTGGCCCCGCTCAACGAACAGGTGGACCCCGGTATCCGTTATTTCTCGGGTATCGCCACTTACGGCAAGACGTTTGCGGCGCCCGCCGGCTACAAGCCCGGCGCACCGCTGCTGCTCGATCTCGGGCAAGTCGGAGACCTGGCAGAGGTCCGCGTCAACGGCCGCTTCATCGGCACCTTGTGGCATTCGCCTTACCGGGTCGATATCGGCGCGGTGGTCCGGCGCGGGACCAACCGGCTTGAAGTGCGCGTCGCCAACTTATGGGTCAATCGCCTGATCGGGGACGCCCAGCCGGGCGCTACCAAGATCGCCTCGACTGTCATGCCCACGTATCGGGTCGACGCAGCATTGCGCCCCGCCGGGCTGATCGGACCGGCGCGGACCCGGCCAACTCGGCGCGGGGCAAGGCGATCGGCTCCGCGCCCCGGCCCGACGATTCGCAATCGCCGCTCCGGCACAGCATCGCGGCATCTCGAGGCCGCTTGCGGCAGGGATCACCTGCTCTGCGCCAGAAACGCCGCTACCTTGCCGGCGCGATTGCAGTGCTGCCCCGGATGATCAGTTCGTGGGGCAGGAGCAGATGCGACTGCGCACCGCCTGCCTGTTTCCTGAACTGCGGATTCACCAATATATCGACTGCCGCGCCGGCCATTTCCGCCTTGGGTTGCCGGATCGTGGTGAGCTGCGGCCAGGCGGCGCGGGACGACGCGGAATCGTCGAAGCCGCAGATCGACAGCGCCTCCGGCACGGCGATGCCCAGCTTCATCGCAGTGATGAGAGCGCCCAGCGCCATGTCGTCGTTGGCCGCGAAAATGGCGGTCGGGCGCGGCAGACCCGAAAGCAGCCGCTCGCCCAGTTCCAGACCGGCGCGGAAGGTGAAATCGCCGCGCAGCACGGTGCTTTCGTCCACGGCGATACCGGCTTTCGCCATCGCCTCGCGATACCCGTCCTCGCGCCGGGCCGAGGACCGGTGGCTTTCCGGTCCCTGGATGAAGGCGATGCGGCGGTGCCCCAGACCAAGCAGGTAATCGGTCATCTCGCGCGCGGCGCTGCGGTCGTCCATGCGCACGCTGCCCGACGCCGCGGCCTTCGAGCTTGGCGCGACGAGGACCATGGGCAAGCCTGCCTCGGCGAACAGGGCGGTCAGCGCGGCTTCGTCACAGATGGGCGGGGCGACGATAGCCCCGTCGAGGCGCAGCGCGGCAATGCTGGAGCGCACCTGACCCGCCCAGTCCGCACCGCCAAGGTCGACCGGCTCGACGACAAGGTGATAGCTGCGCTCGCGGCAGCGCATCAGCGCGCCGTGCTGGACGTCGGCCGCATAGCCGGACACCGGATCGTCGATGAACAGGCCAAGCAAGTAGGAACGCGAACTCGACAGGCTGCGTGCAAAGGCATTGGGCCGGTAATCGAGTTCGGCGACCACCTGCTCCACCCGCTCGCGCAGTTCCGGGCGGACATGCGCCTCGCCGTTGATCACGCGCGAGACGGTTTTGGCCGAGACTCCGGCCTTGGCGGCAACGTCCTTGATGGTGATCACGCTCATGCCGGAATCTCGCGAGGGGCGGCGCAGAATGCGGCGAATACCGCAATCGCGACGTAGCACAGTGCCGGTAGCAGCAGCGCCGGCAAAAGGCCGATCGCATCGGCGAGCACTCCGGTCAGCATCGGCACCACGGCGCCGCCCACCACCGCCATGCACAGCCACATCGAGGCCAGCGGAGCAAGGCGGGCCTCGCGCGGCATCGCCATCGCATAGATCGTCGGATACATGATCGCGTTGCACAGCCCCATCGCGATCAGGGCGGCGGATCCGGCCACGCCCGGCAGGACGATCGCGGCGCACGTCAGCAGGACCGCCCCCAGCGCCGCATAAAGCAGCAGTGCCGCTTCGCCCATCCGGGTCATCAACCAGGCCCCGGCAAAGCGGCCCACCATCGCCCCGGCCCAGTACAGGCTCACCAGCCGTCCGGCGCTGACGGGAGAAATCGACAGCCGCTCGGGCAGCATCAATACGTTGGTCATCAATGTCCCGATCGTCACTTCCGCGCCGACATAGACGAAGATGGCGAAAGTGCCCCATAGCAGGCGCGGATCGCGCAGCACCGCGAAAATCTGGCGGCGCCGTCGCAGCGGCAGTCCCTGCGCCGTGCCGGCGGCGTCACCCAGCAATCCGCGATGCGCCAGATACGCCGTGGACAGCGCTGCCAGAACTGCCCCCGAAACCACGAAAGGCAAGGATGCCCTGACCGCCGCCTCCTCGCCCGGACCGGCTTGCGCGAGGAGGAACGGCGCGCTCAAAAGCGGCCCCATCACCGTGCCGAGCGAATTGAACCCCTGCAGCAGCGTCAGCCGGAATGCCGCCCCGCGCGAAGGACCGATCACGGTGACCACGGTGTTGGAAGCAATCTGGAGCACCGTCTGTCCGGCCGAAAGCAGCAGCAGGGCGCCCAGCACCAGCGCGAACTGGCGTGCGCCCTGCGCGACCGCCAGAGCCAGGCAGCCGGCGGTCATGACTGACAGTCCGAAGGCGATCGCCCGCATATAGCCGATTCGCACCACGGCCAGCGCGGCGGGCAGCGCGAAGAACAGATAGCTGGAATGAAACGCCAGCTGGATCAGCAGCGCGCCCTTGTAATCCAGCGCCAGGACCGCCTTGAGTTGCGGCACCAGCAGGCTGACCGCCGAACTGAGAAAACCGCCGATGAAGAACACCCCGATCGACAGCCGGAACAGCCGCTTCGCCGCGAATTCCGGCGATGCTAACGGTGAAATCGACGCTGGCGAAACGGTCATGACCGTCATCTAGAATACCCTTCGCACCATTGCAAAAGCCGGAAAGGGATAAGGCACGATTTTTGACATCGTTGTCAAATCGCGTGTTGACAACGATGTCAGGATTTGGTCTTTGCACCCTCACAAACACGACGCATCTGGGAGGATGATCATGACGAGGCACGCACTCGTCGCGAGCACAGCGCTTGCGACTTGCCTATTTTCCGTATCCGCAGCGCATGCACAGGACGCCGCCGCGCCGCAGGCAGCCCCGCAAGCCGCATCCGACAACGACATCATCGTCACCGCGACCCGCCGCGAAACCACGCTGCAATCGACCCCGATCGCGGTTTCGGCCTTCAGCCAGGACACGCTGAACAAGAACCAGGTGAAGGACGTCACCGACCTCGCCCGCTTCGTGCCCTCGCTCCAGTTCAACCAGCAGGGCGACCAGTCTGCGGTCTTGCTGACCCTGCGCGGCATCGGCAACGACAGTGCCTATACCGAAGTCGCCGACCCCGAAGTCGCCATCTACATCGACGGGATCTACTCGCCCCGTTCGCAGGGCGCCTCGGTGCTGATGTACGACATGGAGCGCGTCGAAGTGCTGCGCGGGCCCCAGGGCACGCTGTTCGGCCGCAACGCCACCGTGGGCGCGCTCAGCCTGATCTCGGCCAAGCCCAAGCTCGGCAAGTTCGAAGGCAGCGTGGAACTGACCGCCGGCAATTACGACCGCTTCGGCGTGCGCGGCGCGATCAACATCCCGGTGACAGATACCCTGGCCTTCCGCGTCGCCTTCGTCAGCGACCGGCATGACGGCTATGCCTCGTACCAGCCCGCTCCGGATATCACCGGCATCAACAAGTCGGCCTTCGTCACCAGCGGCAAGAAGTACTACGCCGCCGACCAGCAATCGGGCCGCGTCTCGATGCTGTGGCAGCCGAGCGACAAGTTCAGCTGGAATCTTTCGGCCGAGGGCTTCCTGGACAACGGCGCGCCGGTGATCGGTCTGCTGCAGACCCCGCGCGCGGGCACCAAGCGCTGGTCGACGCTGTCCGACACCGCGCCCGATACCAACCGCTATTCGGTCGCGGTGCGCTCCGCGATGAACTACGACCTGACCGACGGCATCCAGCTGAGCTACATCGCCGGCTGGTCGCGCATCGGCGGCAGCACCCAGACCGATGCCGATGCAGGCGCGCTGCCGCCGACCGGTCAGGTGGACGCCGACGGCAACGACCTGCCGCTGGGCGCCTTCAACGAAAACCGTACGCTGTCCTCGCGCTATGATTTCCAGAGCCACGAGGTCCAGCTGAAATCCACCGGCGAGCAGGCCGTGGACTGGATCCTGGGGGCTTACTACAGCCACGAAAAGAACAAAATCCGCTTCGATATCGACCAGCGCAACGGTTACCGCGACGGCACCTTCAGCTGGGCGGGCAGCTTCATCCAGGTCAACCGCCAGATCGACAGCCGCGCCGCGTTCGGCCAGGCCGTATGGCATGCCACCGACTGGCTGCGCGTGACCGGCGGCCTGCGCTATACCTCCGACAAGAAGCAGGACATCGGCGGCCGCAACGTCACGTTCTCCGGCGACGGTTGCTCGGCGGCGGATTCGGCGCCCGGCGGCGCCTGCCAGGGCGGCATCTTCGGCGCCTATCCCGGCGCCACCGCCGCGGAACTGGTCGACCTGCTGCCCGGCTTCTCGATCTCGAACAACGACGTGAAGGGCAAGTGGAACAAGCTGACTTATCTGGCCCGCGTCGATGCCGACCTTGCCGCCGATACCCTGGGCTATGCCAGCATCTCGACCGGCTTCAAGTCGGGCAACATCCAGGATAACGCGGGCCTTACCAACCCCGAAACCCTGACCAACTACGAAGTCGGCCTGAAAACCCGCTTCCTCGATCGCCGCGTGACGCTGAACCTGGCGGCCTATTATTCCGACTTCAAGGGATACCAGGTCAACCAGGCCGTCACCTTCCGCGACGACGAAGGCAACGTGGTGCGCAGCCAGATCGTGACGCAGAACGCCAAGGGCGCGAAGGCTTATGGTCTCGAAGCGGAACTCACTGCCAACTTCACCCCCGCCGATCGCCTGCAGTTCTCCGGCACGGTCCAGAAGACCAAGCTGGACGATCTGGAAAGCGTCGATGGACGGCTCTACGACGGCGGCAAGGCGTCCTCGATCGTGCAGCTCAGGGGCAATGAACTCGCCCACGCACCGCGCTTTTCGGCGAGCGTCAGCTACGAACATGACTTCGAACTGGCGAGCGGCGCGACGATCACCCCGCGTTTCACCACGCACTACGAGACCAAGAGCTGGCTGAGCTACTTCAACGGCGACGCCAATCCCTTCGTCAACGCCAACGACCCGGCCGACAACATGCCCGGTCGCGGCACCAACGGCACCGACTGGGACCGCCAGAAGGCCTACTTCCGTTCGGACGCCTCGCTGCGCTTCACGTCGGCGGACCAGAACTACACGGTGGAGGCCTTCGTCCAGAACATCGAGAACGGCAAGATCCGCACGGGTGCCGGGGCATTCGGGGCACCGCGCTACGATCCGGTGTTCCTGTCCAACCTCCAGCCGCCCCGCACCTGGGGTGTCCGCGCCCGCGCGAACTTCTGACCCTGAACTGACGACCCTCAACTGAAGAGGCGCAAGGTATGACGATCGACAATCCCCCCTCCGGTCGTGTCGTCATACCTCGTGTCGTCATACTGGGCGGCGGCACGGCCGGATGGCTGGCCGCCGCCTATCTTTCCCGCACGCTGGGGATGACCGGCATCACGCTGGTGGAATCCAGCGAGATCGGCATCATCGGCGTGGGGGAAGGCACGTTCCCGACGATCCGCTCGACGCTGGCCGGGCTGGGCATCAGCGAGGCGGAGTTTCTGGTCCGCGCCGATGCCACCTTCAAGCAGGGCGTCCTGTTCGAGGGCTGGGCGACCGGCACCGACAGCTATTTCCACCCCTTCAACATGCCCATCGGCGGCGAGGACGAAGCGCTCCTGCCCCACTGGCTGGCCGATACCAGCCCGCAGCGCGCCGCCTGGGCCGATGCCGCCACCGTACAGGAGCAGGTGATCCGCGCGGGGCGCGCGCCCAAGCGGCCCGAAGACCCCGACTTCTCCGGACCGATGAACTACGCCTATCATTTCGACGCCGCCCGCTTTGCCGACTACTTGCGCGACATCTCCATCGCCGCCGGGGTCGTGCGGATCGAAGGCACTGTCGGCAATGTCCAGCGCAAGGCCGACGGCGATATCGCCGCGCTGGAATTGACCGACGGGCGCATCGTCGAGGGTGATTTCTTCCTCGATTGCTCGGGCTTTCGCGCCCTCTTGATCGGGCAGACGCTAGGCGCGGACTTCACCTCGTGCAGCGACAGCCTGTTCAACGACCGCGCATTGGCGATGCAGGTGCCCTATGATCGGCCGGACGCCCCGGTACGCCCCTATACGCTGGCAACGGCGCACGAGGCGGGATGGACCTGGGACATCGGCCTGACCGAGCGGCGCGGCATCGGCTACGTCTATTCCAGCCGCCATTGTTCGGACGATGAAGCCGAGGCGACGCTGCGCCGTTATGTCGGCCCGCAAGGGGATGCGTTGAACCCGCGCCAGCTACGCTTCGAAACCGGTTATCGGCAGCAACAGTGGATCGGCAACTGCGTGGCCGTGGGCCTGTCGGCCGGGTTCTTCGAACCGCTGGAATCGACCGGCATCATGCTGATCGAAGCGGCGCTGCGGATGGTCGGCGATTTCCTGGGTCCGGATCTTCTCGCAGGCGCCGACCGCGATGCCCGTGACGCCGCTGTGCGCAGCTTCAACCGCCTGATGAGCGCGCGCTTCGAGCGGATCGTCCATTTCCTCAAGCTCCACTACTGCATCACCCGCCGCACCGACACCGCCTACTGGCGCGACAATGCAGACCCCGCGACCATTCCCGAGCCCTTGCGCGACATGCTGGCGCAGTGGCGCCGTCGCCCGCCCTCGCGGTTCGATTTCGTGGTCGACCTCGAGACGTTCCTGCCGCCCAGCTACCACTACATCCTCTATGGCATGGGGTTCGAGACCACCCTTGCCGGCGCGCGCTATCCCGGCGCTGCGCAGGCGCGCGAGGTTTTCGCCCGCGTGCGCGCGGCCCATGCCGGCGCGCGCGGCGGCCTGCCCGATCACCGCGCCCTCCTGAACCATTATCACGCCCGCACCCGCGTTCCGTCCAGCAAGGTTTCCCGATGAGATTTCCCAAGCACGCCGTCCTGCTTACCGCTCTGATGACCGGAGCATCACTTGCCGCGCCCGTTTTCGCGCAGGAGCAGGCCGCCGCCTCCGCGCAGCCGTCGTCCGAATCCGGGGCCGAAGCGCGGGCGGAGGCACTGGTCAAGGCGATGACGCTGGAGGAGAAGCTCCAGCTGGTTCACAGCTATTTCCCGCCGCTTGCAAAGCCGCAGCCGCCGATAGCGATGATCCCCTCCGCCGGGCATGTTCCCGGCATCCCCCGGCTTGGCATTCCAACCTTGCGCGAGAGCGACGCGAGCCTTGGCGTGGCCAACCAGATCGAGCAGCGCAAGGGCGATGTCGCCACCGCGCTGCCCGCCAGCATCGCCACTGCCGCCACCTTCAACCCGCGCCTGGCCTATGAAGGCGGCGCGATGATCGGTGCGGAGGCGCGCGCCAAGACCTTCAACATCCTGCTCGCAGGCGGCGTCAACCTTACCCGCGACCCCTGGAACGGCCGCAACTTCGAATATCTGGGCGAAGACCCGCTGCTCGCAGGCGTCATGGCGGGTGCGCATATCAGAGGCGTGCAGAGCAACGCCATCGTCTCGACCATCAAGCACTTCGCGCTCAATTCGCAGGAGACCGGCCGCACCGTTCTCGACGCGCGGATCGATAGGGCGGCCCTGCGCGAAAGCGACCTGCTCGCGTTCCAGATCGCCACCGAAATCGGCAAGCCCGCCTCGGTCATGTGCGCCTACAACAAGGTCAACGGCGACTATGCCTGCGAGAACGACTGGCTGCTGAACACCGTCCTCAAGAAGGACTGGGGCTACAAGGGCTGGGTCATGTCCGACTGGGGTGCGGTCCATTCGACGCAAAAGGCCGCAAACAATGGCCTCGACCAGGATTCCGGCCAGGAACTGGACGACGCGATGTACTTCGACAAGGCCCTTGCCGCCGCCGTCAAGGACGGCAGCGTGCCGATGGCGCGGCTCGACGACATGGTCCAGCGCATCCTGTTCGGGGTGATCGACAGCGGCCTGATGGACCGGCCCGTGCCTGACAGCGCCCAGCCGATCGACTATGCCGCCCATGCGCAGGTCGCCCAGCGCGCGGCGGAGGAAGGCATCGTCCTGCTCAAGAACGAGGGTAACCTGCTGCCGCTGGCGAAGACCGCGAAGAAAATCGTCCTGATCGGCGCCCATGCCGATGTCGGCGTGCTTTCGGGGGGCGGCTCCTCGCAGGTCCGCTCGGTGGGCGGCGCGCCAGTGGAGATTCCCCTGACCGAAGGTGCGGCCGCCTCCTTTGCCCGGATCACATGGCACGCGTCCTCGCCGCTTCATGCGATCCGGGCGCTGGCGCCGCAGGCCAGCGTGACCTACCTCGACGGCAGCGATCCCAAAGCGGCGGCCAGGGCGGTTCGCGGTGCCGACATGGCGATCGTCTTCGCCTGGGCCTGGCGGACCGAGGCGCAGGACCCGGAAAGCATGGCCCTGCCCGACAAGCAGGACGCGCTGATCGATGCCGTCGCCGCCGCCAATGCGAAAACGCTGGTCGTGCTCGAAAGCGGCGGCCCGGTGCTGATGCCCTGGGTGGACCGCGTACCCGCCATCCTGTCGGCCTGGTATCCGGGCCAGCGCGGCGGCGAGGCGATTGCCCGCATCCTGCTGGGCGAAGTCGATCCCTCGGGCCGCCTGCCGATCACCTTCCCCGCAAGCGTGGATCAGGCCCCCCGCAGCGAGCCTGCCGGCCTTGCCGAACTGCACGCCGCGAATGCGCGCCGCAAGGCCGGTGACAAGACCATCTACGGCATGAGCGGCGGCGTCGCCCCCTTCACCGTCGATTACCCGGAAGGTGCTGACGTGGGCTACCGCTGGTACGCCGCGAAGCAGCGCAAACCGCTGTTCCCCTTCGGCTACGGGCTGACTTATACCCGCTTCAGCTACGCCAATCTGAAGATCGAAGGCGGCGCCGGGCTGACCGTCGGCTTCGACGTCACCAATACCGGCAAGCGCGCAGGCGCCGATGTCCCGCAGGTCTATGTCGAGGCGAAAAGCGCAGCCGGAACCCGCGCCTACCGCCTTGCCGGTTTCGAGAAGGTCAGCCTGTCTCCGGGTGAGACCCGCCATGTCTCCGTTACGGTCGACCCGCGCGTGATCGCCCGCTTCGACGAGAGCGCGCCGGGCTGGAAGGTCGACGCGGGCGCTTATCCTGTCGTGGTCGGCCGCTTTGCCGGGGATACCGCGCTGAAGGGCACTGCCACGCTGGACGCCCTGTCGGCGCGGCCCTGATCGCGCGCGGGGATACGCCATGACCGGCTCCACCCATCAAAGCGAGATGCTGCTGTTCACGGTGCTGCTGCAGCTGATCGTGATGATCGGCGCGGCGCGGCTGATGCACGGGCTGTTCCGGCGTATGGGACAGCCCGGCGTCGTGGGTGAGATCGTCGCCGGGCTGCTGCTTGGCCCGTCGCTGTTCGGGCATTTCTTTCCCGGCGTCTCTCTTTCCCTGTTCGGGGCCAAGCCAGAGCCCGCCATCACGGTGCTGAGCCAGATCGGGCTGATCCTGCTGATGTTCCAGATCGGCAGCGAGTTCGAATTCGGCCGCCTGAAGGCAGCCCGCCTGCACCGAACGACCATCGCCGTGGCCGTGGCCTCGATCCTCGTGCCGTTCCTTGCCGGGATCGGCATCGGCCGACTGTCGGCCTCCAGCCTCGCGCCGGGTGTCGATTCGTTCGTCTACAGCCTGTTCTGCGGGGTCGCGGTGGCGATCACCGCCGTGCCGATCCTGGGCCGTATCCTGGGCGAATATGGGCTGACCCGCAGCGACGTCGGCATCGTCGCCATTTCCGCGGCGGCCGTGAACGACGTCGTCGGCTGGTTGCTGCTGGCCGGGATCGCCGCCTTCGCTGCCGCGCAGCTTTCCGTGACTTATCTGGCCCTCCACCTCGGCGGTCTTGCGCTGTTCCTGTTCGCCCTGCGCTTCGTGGCGGCGCCCCTGTGTGACCGGCTGGTGGCCCGCTTGCCACTGCGCGATGGCGCTATCCCTCCACATGTCCTGGCGATCCTGCTGATCGTGATCTTCACGCTGGCGCTGTGCACGTTCGCGCTGGGTATCTTCGCGATCTTCGGTGGTTTCGCCGCCGGACTGCTGTTTCATCGCCACCGTCCGCTGGTGGAGGCATGGAATGCGCAAGTCGGGCAGTTCGTGCTGGTCTTCTTCCTGCCGGTCTTCTTCACCTTCACCGGCCTGCGCACCAACCTGCTGGGCCTGTCCACCGGACCGGAACTGGCGTGGCTGGCTGCGGTCTGCCTGATCGCCGTGCTGGCCAAGATCGTGCCGGTCTACTGCGCCGGGCGCGCTAATGGTCTGCCCCATCACGAAAGCCTCACCCTCGGCGCGCTGATGAACACGCGTGGCCTGATGGAGCTGATCGTGCTCAACGTCGGGTATGACCTTGGTTTCCTGCCCCGGTCGATGTTCACGATACTCGTGGTCATGGCTGTCGTCACGACGGTCATGACCGGCCCGGTCCTGCGCGCGCTGCGTGACATGCGCGCCCTTCCCTTCCAAACCACACATGCGCGGCCGCAAGTATACGGCGTACAGGAGCGACCATGAAGACCAACCGATCGAGCGCCTCCCTCCTGATCCTCGCCCTGACTCTGACGGGGATCCCGGGCACCGCCTTTGCCCAAGCCTCATCAGCCGACCAGCCCGCAGCTTCGATCGCCAATCCCGCGATATGGCCGAAAGTCCGCGCCCGCCCCAGCCGCGATCCGAAGGTCGAAAAGAAGATCGACGCCCTGCTGGCCGCGATGTCGATCGAGGACAAGGTCGGCCAGATCATCCAGGTCGATATCGGCTCGATCAAGCCGGCCGATGTCGTGACCTACAAGCTGGGCTCGATCCTCAACGGCGGCAACAGCGGTCCTTATGACGACGAATACGCCTCCCCGGCCAAGTGGCTGCAGCTGGCGGACGAATTCTACGATGCGTCGATGACCCGCAGCGACGGCCGCCCGAAGATCCCGATCATCTGGGGCACGGATTCGGTCCACGGCAACAACAACATCGTCGGCGCCACGCTGTTTCCCCACAACATCGGCCTTGGCGCCGCGCGGAACCGCGACCTGATCCGCCAGATCGGCGAAGTGACCGCACTGGAAACCGCCGCCGCCGGGCTCGACTGGACTTTCGCGCCGACCCTCGCGGTGGTGCAGGACGACCGCTGGGGCCGCACCTACGAAAGCTATTCCGAGGAACCCCAGATCGCCGCCGACTATGCCGGTGCCATGATCGAGGGCGTGCAGGGCAAGGTCGGCACGAAGGACTTCCTCGCGCCGAACCACCTCATCGCCACCACCAAGCACTTCCTTGGCGACGGCGGCACCGGCGGGCGCGATCAGGGCGATACGAGGGTGCCCGAAACGGTGCTGCGCGACGTCCATCTGGGCGGCTACCCGGCCGCGATCGAGGCGGGCACGCAATCGGTCATGGCCAGTTTCTCCAGCTGGAACGGCGAGAAGATGAGCGGCAACAAAAGCCTGCTCACTGGGGTCCTGAAGGAGCGCATGGGCTTCGACGGCTTCGTCGTCGGCGACTGGAACAGCCACGGGCAGGTCAAGAGCTGCAGCAACGAGGATTGCCCGCAGGCCATCAACGCCGGGCTCGACATGTTCATGTACTCCGGCCCCGGCTGGAAGCAGCTCTACGACAACACTCTTGCCGAAGCGAAGGCGGGCACCATTCCCGCAGCGCGGCTCGACGATGCGGTGCGGCGCATCCTGCGCGTGAAGCTGCGCGCCGGAACCTTCGATCGCGGACGGCCATCGTCGCGCGCCTTCGCGGCCAAGTTCGACGTCATCGCTTCTGCGCAGCACCGTGCGATCGCGCGCGAGGCGGTGCGCGAATCCATGGTTCTGCTCAAGAACGACGGCGTGCTGCCGCTGAAGCCCACGGCCAACATACTGGTGGCAGGCACGGCCGCGGACAGCATCAGTCAGCAGGCGGGCGGCTGGTCGATCACCTGGCAGGGCGCGGGCCTGCCCAACTCCGCCTTCCCGAACGCCACCTCGATCTGGAAGGGCATCGAGCAGACCGTGAAGGCCGGCGGCGGCACCGCCACATACGCGCCGGACGGCAAGTTCACCGCCAGGCCGGACGCCGCCATCGTCGTCTTCGGCGAGCAGCCTTATGCCGAATTCAAGGGCGACGTTCCCAACCTGGAATATAGCCCCGGCGACAAGTCCGATCTGGAAATGCTGCGCCGCCTCAAGGCAGCGGGCATTCCGGTCGTTGCCGTGTTCCTCTCCGGCCGTCCGCTATGGGTGAACGCCGAAATGAATGCCTCCGACGCGTTCGTGGCGGCTTTCCTGCCCGGCAGCGAGGGTGGCGGCGTCGCCGACGTGCTGTTCGCGGACGCGGACGGCAAACCCGCGCACGACTTCCGGGGCAAGCTCAGCTTCTCCTGGCCCAAGCGGCCCGACCAATACGTGCTCAACCGAGGTGACGCAGGCTATGACCCGCTGTTCGCCTTCGGTTACGGCCTGTCCTACGCGGCGCCTGGCAAGGTCCCGCCACTGGACGAAGCCCGTCCCGCCGGGATGGCCGAGGCGACGCCCGGTGTCTTCTACGGCAAGGGCCGCGTTCCCGCAGGATGGTCCATCGACCGGCAGATGGTTGCTCAGGCCGGTGTAGACCGCCGCGCACAGGAAGACGCGCTTCGCTTCGCGTGGGACGGCAAGGCCAACGGTCGGGTCGCCATGGCAGCACCCCGCACCATCGACCTTTCGCGCGAAAGCAATGGCGAGATCAGCCTCGTCTTCGAATACCGCGTCGATGCCAAAGCCGCCGTGCCGGTGGAAATGGGCATCGAAAGCGGCGGCAAGACATACTCCGTGCCGATCGGTCAGACCCTTGGACGCTCGGCGCCGGGCGAATGGGCCCGCATGGCCGTGCCGCTGCAGTGTTTCGCCGGTCGCGGCGCGGACATGTCGGCGATCACCGCGCCTTTCGTACTGAGCACGAGTGGCCCCCTGACCATCTCCATATCCGATGTGAAGCTGGATTACGTCAGCATGCCGATGAACGCCTGCGGCGATTGAAGCGCCGCACTTCGGATCGCCCTGCAGCATGGGTAGACCACGCTACGTCGCACCAATCTGAAGGGCGACTTTTTGCCGGAACCGGTCATTCCAGGCAGACATGCGAAGCCAGGATAGGCACGGTGCGGCTGGGCGACGCGGAGGATCTGCGCATCGCAGTGGCAGCGGCTAGGCAACGCTTCGACCGCCTCCGCATGGCGCCCGAACTCAAGCGCGCGTTCACCCTCGAAGCCCTGCGCGACCGCGATATACGGAGCCAGGGTATTGGCCCGTACGCAATCGCGCAGGATCGGCAAGGTCTCGCGAGCACGAGTGAATTCGCCCATCCAAAGGTCGATCGACATCGAACAGATCAGCGCGATGCAATGCGTGACCGGATGGGCGAAAGCGGCCACCTCGGCCACCCGAAACTGAAACACCCTTCTATCGTCGGCAGGTCATGGATCATGGGTGGAGGCTGGCGGCGATATGCCCCTGCCCCATGTCACCGTCACTGTGTGAACGCCTTTATCTGCTCGACCAGGATGTCCGGCACTTCATCCGGAATGAAGTGCCCGCTATCGACCTTGAGCACTTTGGCGCTCGGCGCCTTGCTCGCAAGGACACCCTGCAGCCAGGCAAAGCCCGGGCCACCAAGCGCAAGCACCGGCATGGCAAGCGGGGCATATCCATCGTCATCGACGATGTCCTGAGGAAAGGCCTGATACCAGCCGTCGCCGGCACGGATCGCGTCGCGCGGCGTATAGGCTGCAGCATAGACATCGCGATCGAGGGCATCGATCGCCGCTTCGTCCTTGGTCAGGTAATGGAAGAACCAGTCCTGTTCCATCCGAATCCGGCCCTCGCCCGCCATCTTCTCGTGCAGTTCGGGCACCTGGTGATAGGCAAACCACCAGACGTAGGCGTGAGAGCCATCACCCACCTTGTCACCGAACGTACCAAGGGCGGGCAGCATCGGCCAGGTCGCAAGCCCGGCATCGGGCGGCGCGACATCGAGCAGAACCAACTTGTCGGTAAGGTCGGAATGGTTCGCGGCAAAGCTGTAGGCGACCATGGAGCCGATATCGTGGCCTACGATATCGACCTTTCCTAGCCCAAGCTGATGCACCAGACCTGCGATGTCGGCGGCCATGGTCTTCTTGTCGTAGCCGCCGGCCGGCTTGCTCGATGCCCCCATGCCACGAAGATCGACGGCAATCACCCGCCTGTCTCGCGCCAGTTGCGGCATGATCTTGTGGTAGGACCACCAAGTCTGGGGCCAGCCCGGCAATAGTACCAATGCCGGCTTGCCGCTGTTGGCAGCGCCGCCTTCGACGTAATGGAGGCGTACTCCATCTACCTCGGCAAAGCCCTGACGGAAACCCGGCAGCCGGGCGAGCAGAGCCTCATCCGATGTCGCTGCATGAACTGTCGTGCCGGATGGTGCCGCCAAGGCCGCCTCTGCGATCATGACGGGACTGCCCGCAAGAACCATGGCAGCCATTCTCAATGCAATGTTCCAGATCATGTCGTGTTGCTCCCCGCCTTATGGCGCGATGATATTGCCTGGCGATGGGTATATTCCGCGATGCAGGAGCCAGGCTGCCAGCCATTCGGTCGCGGAACCTCGTTCGTGCGGGTGGCTTCCTCATCCGCAGGTATGATCGAGGCGCCGGCCGGCCAGCCCGAAGCCGGTGCCCGCCGCCGAAACCGGCCGGCGGGCACCTGGGAAGCGGAAGGCCCGGCAAGCGGCTCTGTCAGATCTGGACCTGCCCGCCATCGACGAAGAGTTCGACGCCGTTGACGAAGCTGGCCTCTTGCGAACTGAGGAACAGCACGGCCCTCGCGATCTCCGAAGGCTGGCCGATGCGCCCGGCAGGGATCAGTCCGGCAAGATAGGCCTTGGTGTTCTCGGCATCCGTACCACCGCCGAACAGGTCATCGACGCCGGGCGTGTCGGTAACGCCGGGGCTGACCGCATTGACGCGAATGCCGCGGTCCTTAAGGTCGAGAATCCAGTTGCGGGCAAAGCTGCGCACCGCCGCCTTGCTGGCGCTGTAGACGCTGAGCGCAGGCGTGCCGGAGATGCTCACGGTCGATGCGGTCAGCACCACCGAGGCCCCGTCACGCAGCAGCGGCAGCGCCTTCTGCACGGTGAACAGCACGCCCTTCACATTGGTATCGAAGGTCTTTTCGTAATGGTCCTCGGTGATCGCCCCAAGCGGAGCGAACTCACCGCCGCCGGCATTGGCGAAGACCACGTCGATGGCCGAATGCTGCTGCTGAACGGCATCGTAGAGGCGATCGAGATCGGCCAGCTTGCTCATGTCCGCCCGAACGCCGGTAACCTTGCCGCCAATCGCCTTGACCGCTGCATCGAGCGCCTCCTGGCGGCGCCCGGTGATGAACACCGATGCGCCTTCGTCGGCGAAGGCCTTGGCCGTCGCGAGGCCGATCCCGGTCGTTCCACCGGTGACGACGACGACCTTGTTTTCGAACCTGTAAGCCATGTCATATCTCCATTCTCGTTTCCGACCGGCACCGTTGCCTGCCGCTGGAGAGACAAATGCATCCGGAACGATCTTGGCTGTAGATGGCAAAATCGCTACTCATCGTTCCATTAATGGAACGATGAGTAGCGATCGATGGCTGACTTCAACGACTATGCCTATTTCGCCGAAGTGGTGAAGCACGGCGGATTCGCGCCCGCCGGACGCGCGCTGCGCACCCCGAAATCGAAGCTCAGCCGCCGTATCGCTGCCCTTGAGGAACGCCTGGGCACCCGCCTGATCGAGCGTTCCTCGCGGCGCTTTCGCGTCACCGAAGTCGGGCAGGCGTTCTACGCGCGCTGCCGTGCCATGCTGGAAGAGGCCGAGCAGGCCGAAGCGCTCGTCGCGCAGGCACAGGCCGAACCGCAGGGCCGTATCCGTTTCAGTTGCCCGCGCGGGATGGTAGAAGTGCTATCGCCCCACCTGCCCGCGTTTCTGGCGCGCTATCCCAAGGTCGCGCTGCAGCTCGTCGCGACGGATCGGCCGGTCGATCTCATCGCCGAGCGTGTCGACGTCGCCCTGCGGGTCCGCGTGACGCTCGACAGCGACGCCTCGCTGACGATGCGCACTCTGGGGCAGTCACGGCGCATTCTGGTGACAGGCCCCGCACTTGCCGCAAGCATGCAGGATGCCACGATGGACGGATTGAAGCTGCTGCCGACGTTAGGCTCGAGCGACGAGATCGGCGAGATCACATGGCACCTTGCCGGCCCCGACAACACCGGCATCGATCATCGCCACGAACCACGGATGACCTGCGAGGACTTTGCCGCCCTGCGCGAAGCAGCCATGGCAAACCTCGGCGTTGCTCTGCTGCCCGATCATTCCTGCCGAGACGATCTCGCCGCCGGTCGACTGGTTCGCATCCTGCCTGAGTGGGGCGGGCAAATCGGCATCGTCCATCTGGTCTTCACCACGCGGCGGGGCCTTCCCCCGGCAGTCCGCGCTTTCATCGATCATCTCGCCTCGACATTCCGCGCGCTCGATACGCCGCGCTGAGCGGGCGCCGCCGTAAAGAGGGGCTTCCTACTCAGATGTTACGCGAGACATACGCAGGGATGATTTCCGATCGTAGGCAGGTCTGGTGAATTGAGCGGGACGGCAATCCGGGGCCAGGGACCACTGGGCACTCGAAGCGCTACATTTCGAATTCATCGAAAGATGGATGCAGATTTATAGCACTTTCCAGAACGTCGGTTCGGCGTCAGAAATTATGTCAACGGATGTCGATGAACCGGACAGCCGCGCCTCACCCGATCAAACTTTTCGAAGGATTTCCATCATGGCCTACGTAACCACCACTGACGGCGTCGAGATCTTCTACAAGGACTGGGGCGCGAAGGACGCGCAGCCCATCGTCTTCCACCACGGCTGGCCGCTCTCGTCGGACGACTGGGACGCGCAGATGCTGTATTTCCTGTCCAAGGGCTTCCGCGTCGTCGCCCATGACCGCCGTGGCCATGGCCGCTCCGCACAGGTCAGCGAGGGGCACGACATGGACCACTACGCCGCCGACGCCGCCGCGGTGATGGAGCACCTCGACCTTCGCAACGCCGTCCACATCGGTCACTCGACCGGCGGCGGTGAAGTGGCGGCCTACGTCGCGCGCTACGGCATCCCGCAGGGCCGCGTCGCCAAGGCCGTGCTGGTCAGCGCCGTGCCGCCGATCATGCTCAAGACCGAAGCCTACCCGGGCGGGTTGCCGATCGAGGTGTTCGACGGCTTGCGCGCCGGTCTTGCCGCCAACCGCGCGCAGTTCTTCCGCGATGTCGCCGCCGGTCCCTTCTACGGCTTCAACCGCGAAGGCGCCGACGTGAAGCCAGCCGTCATCGATAACTGGTGGCGCCAGGGCATGATGGGCAGCGCCAAGGCCCATTACGACGGCATCAAGGCCTTCTCCGAAACCGACCAGACCGAAGACCTGAAGGCGATCACCGTCCCCACTCTCGTGCTGCACGGCGATGACGACCAGGTCGTGCCGTACAAGAACGCCGGCGTACTGCAGGCCGAAATCCTGCCGAACGCGACGCTGAAGATCTACGAGGGCTACTCCCACGGCATGCTCACGGTGAACGCCGAGACCATCAACCCCGATCTGCTCGCCTTCGTGCAGGGCTGAATCACTCTCCCGTGGGAAAATCTGGTTCAGATGGTCCCACGGGATGTAAAGCACGCGATGATATCGAGGATTGCGCCTCACTGCGCATCGCTAAACGAACGAAGGCGGTTGAGGCAACGGCCGCTAACGAGACAAGCAATCTGGCGACTGAACTACCGAGAAGCGGCGCTTCGCCGCCATCATTCCGGGCGATGTCAAACTGACTCACCGGCCTGCTGAGGGCCGGATGATTTCCACCTACCCCGCGCGCCGGACACGGCTTGGCAGAAGGAATTAAAGTTGTCTCACCCCTTTGGCCGAGGCAAAGACCTACCAGCGTTGCCTTCAATGGCATAAGAGTCTCATCCATGATCCGTGTCCTGGTGGTCGATGATCACCCGATCGTTTGCGAGGGCTTGAGCGCGATCATCGAAAACGAGGACGATCTATCGGTGAAGCGGCGCATCAGTTCAGCCTGCTCAGACCTGACGTCGTCTTGATGGACATGCAGATGCCAAAGGCGAGCGGTGCCGAGGCCATTGCCACCATTCTTGCCGATGACCCTGCGACAAGGATCATTGTGCTGTCGACCTACGCCGGCGACGCGTCAGCGACGCGCGCCCTCAGGATGGGAGCAGCCGGATACTTGCTCAAGAGCAATGCCCGGAAGGTCCCATCAACGCCGCACATCGCCTCCGCTTACAGAGAACGCATCAAGCTCTTGAAGTCCTAAAAGACACATGTCGCCGGGCACGGTATGCTTGAGCACGGTATAGGCG
>NZ_JABXWS010000021.1:0-11761 GCF_015594425.1 Novosphingobium sp. HR1a | reverse complement strand
AGGCCTGCTCCGCTTTCGAGGAAGTAGAGGCCCATCCGGCCGTTTGCGCGGCCCACATGGGCGGTATCGATCCCGGCGGCGGCGAGGGCTGCGCGCGCCTTGTCGCCCAGCGGACTGGACGGCAGGCGCGTAAGCATCTTCACGTCATGGCCCAGCGAGGCGAGCCCCGCCGCGACGTTCGCCTCGGCCCCGCCGACGGCCATGTCCAGCGCATCGCACTGCACCGTCAGCCGCGCGGCAGGCGTGGCGAAGCGCAGCAGGACTTCGCCAAAGGTGACGATATGACCCGTCATCAGCCGATCTTGGCGCTCATCAGGAAGCGTTCGCGGCTTTCCTGCGACTTGCGGCGCAGTTCGGAGATCGCGCGTTCCTCGGTCGCATCCAGCATCGAGCCGAGCAGGCGCTGGAAGTGCTGGCGCATCGCCACGCGCGCGCCTTGCGGATCGTGGCGGCGCAGCGCCTCGACGACGGCGGCGTGCTCGTCCTGCCGGGTCATGCCGTCATGGTGGCAGACGCTTTCGTGGGTGTGGCGCACTTCGGGCAACTCGGTGCGCAGCCGCCACAAGGTGCGGATGACATGTGTGATCGCCCCATTGCCCGATGCCGAGGCGATCGTCATGTGGAACTCCCGGTCGATCTCGGTGGAGCGCGCATCGTCCTGCTCCACCGCCATCGCCGCCAGCAGTTCGTCCAGCTTCGCCAGCGTCTCGGCCGAAATCACCGGCGCCGCGAGCGCCGCCGCCTCGGATTCGAAAAGAGCGCGCGCCTCGGTCAATTCCAGCGCGCTGACGGCGGGCAGGACGTCGTCGGCACGGTCGGCACGGTCGGCCACGTAGATACCCGAGCCGGTCTTGATCCGCAGCACGCCGATCGCCTGCAGCGCGATCGCCGCCTCGCGGATGGTCACGCGGCTGACGTTGAACCGCTCGGCCAGTTCGCGCTCTCCGGGCAGGCGGGTGCCGGGGGGGAACACGCCTTCGTCGATCAGGGCCACGATCTGGTCGGCGATGCCCTGGAACAACCTGTCAGCCATGGCGATTCTTCTCTCTCGTTGTCACGCCTGCCTCATAGCTTCCATGCCAAAGCTAGGCAATTGCCTGACCAATCCTGCAGCCCCCGGCAATCCCGCCATCAGATCTTGGCGCGCACGCCCAGGAAGTAGCGCGAACCGTAATAGTGGTACTGCCGGATGCTGCCCTGAACCGGCATGTCGGTGATCTTGGGCTCGTCGAACACGTTCACGGCCTGGAACTGCAGCTGCACATTGGGCGTCACGTCGTAGGAGGCGCGCAAGTCCAGCGTCTGGTTCCCGCGCACATAGCGCAGTTGTGAATTGCCGCCGACGAAGTCCTGATAATACTTCGAGCGATAATTGTAGATCGCCGACAGGTTCAGCTTGCCGAGCGAATAGTACAGCTGCCCCGAAACCACGTGCTTGGAATAGCCCGAAAGGTTCGCCGCCGGGATCATCCCCGGCGTCGTCTCGCCGGTTTCCGGATCGTATACCGCGCCGAGGCGGATATCCTCGTTCCTGAAATTGGAATTGGCGTAGTTGTAGCTGACCTTGCCGCCAAGCCCGTCGAACGGCGCGGGCAGCCAGGTGAAGCGGTTCGCCAGCGTCACTTCCAGCCCGTAGACCCGGCTCTTGCGCGTGCTGTTCTGGGTCTGGACGACCGGGATCGAGTAGTTCTGCCCGCCGATCGAGTAATCCTCGTTCAGCACCACCGGAATGAAGCCGCCGGTGAACTGCTTGTAGTAGACGGTGGCCGAGAACAGCGAATCCTTGTTGAGATAGTATTCCAGCGAGGCATCCGCGTTCCACGACATCAGCGGCTTCAGGCGCGGCGAGCCGTTGGCGGTGATGAGGCTGATCGCATCGGCCACCGACGAGAAGTTGGTGCCGTCCTCCAGCTGGATCGTCCGGCCTGCGCCGAGCGCGCTGGGCGCAGGGCGCGACATCGCGCGGTAACCGGCAAGGCGCAGCAGCAGGTCGGGCTTCAGCTCGAAGATCGCGTTGATGCTGGGCAGCAGACGGGTCGACCTGCTCTTGATGGTGACCGTGTCGAACACGCCGCTGTCGACGAGGCGGATCGAGCCGTCGGGGTTGTTGACCACCTGCAGGTCGCTGCGCAGCCCGTTCGAGGTCACGCGCGTCTGCACCGCCCGCACGCCGAAGTTGCCGCGGATCGGCATGTCGCCCAGCGAACTCTCGTAGTTCGCCATCAGGTAGGCGGCGAGCGTACGCTCGGTGACGTCGCGGTTGGCGACCGAGCGCACATCGGCATTGCGGCCCGGGTCCTCGGTGCCGAGGTATTCGCGGAACTGGCAGACCGGATCGAACGTCGCCCAGCTCGACAACTGGTTGCCCGGCGCGTTGGAGAGGTAGTCGCTCTGCGGGAACGTGGTGCGGCAGGCCAGGTTGACGTCGCGGTCAACCGCGCGGCTGTCCTGCGTGATCTCGACGCGGTCGTCGTAGTCCGAATAGGTCTGTTCGGTCCAGCGCGCGCCTGCCGCCACGCTGCGCAGGAAGCCGTCCATCTCGTACGTCGCATCGAGGCGACCGGCGATGATCCGGTTGCGGCGCTGCAGTTCGTCGCGGCGCAGGCGGGCGTCATCGCTGAACAGCGCATAGTCGTTGACGTCGAAGCGCGGGTCGATGGTCAGCGTCGGCGCATAGCTGCCCGGCGCCACGTCGTAGATATAGCCGACGCGCTGGTTGTTGATCGCGGTGGGGTTGCCGTAGATGTCGAGCGGGTCGGTGCGCAGGCGGACCGAGCGTTCCACGTCGGTGCGCACGGTGCGCGAATAGGAGGCATCGGCCTTGATCGTCAGCCGATCGGCGGGGCGCCATTCGACGTTGAAGCCGCCGCCGCGATACTCCTCGTCGCGCTCCAGCAGCGTGCCCACCGCTTCCAGCGAAGTGCGCCCTTCGAGGTGGGTGATGACGCCGTTCTCGTCATAGGCGATGTTGCTCAGGCCATAGCGCATTTCCGACAGGTTCAGGTCGCGCCGGTTCTCGGCGTAGTTGCGCTTGGAATACTGGACGTCCAGGTTGATATCGAGCGTCGAACTGGGCCGCCACTGGATCGCCCCGAAGATCGCGTCGCGCTTGTCGTTCTCGCTTATCTGGCGGTACGTCGCGGCATTGGGGACCAGCGCGAAGGGCGTTCCGGCCGCCGCCTGTTCGCGGCTCACTTCCGAACAGTTGCCATTGGGCACCGCGAGGCCGGGGTTGCACGCCACCCAGGTTGAGCTGGCGGCATAGGTCTCTTCTGGGTTGTTGGTCTTGTTGCGCTGGACGCCCAGCGCGATCCCGATCTCGCCCAGCGCGCCGGCGTCGAACTGGTCGACATAGCTGGCGGTGCCGCGCCAGCCCCAGGCGCTGGAGCCGCGGATGCGATCCTGATAGGGGCTGTAGTTGGTCTTGAAGTCCAGCTGGATGCGGCGCTTCTTGAAGGCGAGCGGGCGGATGGTGCCCAGTTCGATCGTGCCCGCCACGCCGCCTTCGACGAGGTCGGCCTGCTGGGTCTTGTAGATCTTGATGCCGTTGATGAGTTCGGACGGGAACTGGTTGAAGTTCACCGCGCGGTCGCCGCTGCCGTTGGATGCATCGCGGCCGTTGAAGGTCGTGTTGCTGAGGAACGAGCCGAGGCCGCGCAGCGAGATTTCCGAAGCGCCGCCCTTTTCGCGGTGCGTGGTCGCGCCGGTGATGGTCTGGATCGCCTCGCCCACCGAGAGCGCCGGGAGGTCGCCGATCTCGGTGGACGAGAGCGAGTCAACGATCGCGGTTTCGCGCCGCTTCTCGTTGATGGAGGTCTGGAGCGTTTCCCGAAGGCCCGTGACGATGATGTCCTGCGCCGAGGCGCCGCCGAAATCCTGCGGCGCCTGAGTTGCCTCAGACTGCGCCGGCGCTTCCTGCGCCAGAACCGGGGCAGCGACGAAGGCGACACCGGCCAGCAGGCAGAAACGGACGGTACGGCGGCTATGGCCGCGAGCGAAGCCGCGATCGTGAGGCGACATCATGATTCCTCTTCCCTTTGGTCTTTGATTATTTTCTGACCAATTATCAATTATCAGTCAATCCATTATTTCATACCAATTTGAAAACAATAATTTGCCAAATTGGTATGAACTAAAATCGAGCTCAGGGCGCGATCTGGCTCCGCAGCTCCGGCACAGCCCGCGCCAGATCGCGCGCGACGAGGCCTGCGAAGAGTTCCGCGCCCTCATCGCCGAGGTGCGTGTAGTCGAACTTGCGCTGGAACTGGCCGCGCGGTCCGTCGGGCGTGGTCGGCACGTCGGGGAGCCGTGCTTCGGCCGCCGGGCGCGCCTTGAGGGTGGTTCCTGTACCCGCGTGGTCTCGTTCGGTGCCGTTGGGTGCCGTTTGCGCCAATGCCATCGATCGCACCGGCCCCATCTCCTGAACCGCCGCTGCACTGGCCGCGTTGAGGTCCACCAGCGGCACCTTGAGCGCGGCGGCGACGGCGCGGACTTTCGCTGCCCACGGCTCCAGCGTGTTGTTCAGCCGCCCCTTCACGAAGTCTCGCCGGGTCAGCGGGGTGAGCAGCGCCGGCACCGCGCCTGCCTGCCGGACCTCCTCCACCATGCGGCGCAAATTGGCGGGGAACTCGCTGTCCATCTCGGTCCAGCGTTCCGCCACAGAGGACTGGTCGTTGTGGCCGAACTGGATCAGCACGAAAGTGCGGCGGTAGCCCGGCACGCGCGCTTCGGCGAGGGCGAGATCCCACGATCCCTCCTGCCGGTAGCTGCGCGTGGAGCGACCGCCGCGCCCCAGATTGAGGCAGGCGGTGGAGGATTTCACGTGATGGGCGCAGAACATCGAGGCCCAGCCGCTCATCGGCGCCATCGTGGAATCGCCGACCAGCACGATCTTGTCGGCCGCCAGCGTCTCCGCGTCGGTGCGCACGGTGCGCCCCTTCGACGAGTTCGCGTCCTGCGCCGTGGCGCCCGTTCCCAGCAGGGCCGCGGCGATTGCCGCGGCCACCCATGCCTTACGTGTCATCCTCTTGTTTCCCTTCAGGAAAAGGCCAGGCCGCCGTTGATGTCGAGGTTCACGCCGGTCAGGAACGCGGCCTCTTCGGACAGCAGGAAGCCGATCGCGCTCGCCACTTCGTCGGGGTGGCCTTCGCGGCGCAGCGGGGTGTTGTTCGCGGTGGCGGCGCGGCCCTCGGGCTTGGAGAAGATGTCGTGGAAGCTGGTGCCGATCAGGCCCGGGCACACGGCGTTGACGCGGATGCCCTGCGGCCCCAGTTCCTTCGCCCAGCTGCGCGTCAGCGTCATCAGCGCACCCTTGGAGGTGGCATACACGCTCGCGCCCGGGCCGCCGCCATCACGCCCCGCCAGCGAGGCGACGTTGACGATCGCGCTGCCCTTGGAAAGGTGCGGCAGCGCGGCCTTGGTGACGAGGAAGGCGGACTTGAGGTTGAGGTCCATCACATGGTCGAAGAATGCCTCGTCCATCTCCGCCAGCGTCTTGCGCGCGACCATGCCGCCCGCAAGGTTGACGACGAAATCGACGCCGCCGAATGCCTCGACGGTGGCCGCGACCAGCCCCGCGACATCCTGCGCGCTCGCGACGTCGGCCTGATGGATCAGACCCGTGCCGCCCTCGGCCTCGATCTCGGCAAGCGTGCGCTCGGCTTCCTCGCGGTTGCTGCGGTAGTTGATGACGACTTTCGCGCCTTCACGGGCGAGGTATTGCGATACCGATTTGCCGATGTCGCGGCCACCGCCGGTGACGATGACGGTCTTGTCCTTGAAACGCATGGATTCAGCCCTTGTCTTGAGAAGTGTTCGGGGGAGTGAGGGGTTCGATCCGGCCGCCCAGCAGCCAGATGCAAAGGAGGGAAAGCGGCACCAGCGCGGCGGCCAGCGCGAAGATCGGGGCGTAGCTGGTCTTGGTCATGACCGGCACCAGCCAGGTGGTGACGAGCGTGCCCGCCACCGCCGACGTGCCGCCCAGACCCGCCAGCGAGCCGACCGTGCCGCCCGCGAAGTAATCGGCAGGCAGGGTCTGGATGTTGTTGATCGCCATCTGGAAGCCGAACAGGATCACCGCGATAAGCAGCACCGCATAGAGCGGGCTCGCGGCGTGCATCGTCAGTAGCAGCGGCGGCAACATGATGAGCCCGCCAAGCGTGATCGCGCACTTGCGCGCGAAGTTCACCGTCCGCCCGCGCGCGATCAGCGCACCGGACAGCCAGCCGCCCGTCAGGCTCCCCGCCATCGCGCCGACGAACGGGACCCAGGCGAACAGGCCGATCTGCTGGACGTCGAAGTCGAAGGTCTCGGCCAGATAGATCGGGAGCCACGAGACGAACAGCCACCAGACCGGATCGAGCAAGAAGCGGCTGACGATGATCGCCCAGCTCTGCCGGTGGTGCAGCATCTGCGCCCAGCCGGGAGCATAGCCCGCCGGCCGAATGGCCTGCGCCTCGCCGGTGCCGAGGATATGCTCGCGCTCGGCCTTCGTGAGCCATGGGTTGCTGTCGGGGTCGGCGCGGTAGAGCAGCAGCCAGGGCACCAGCCACAGCAGCCCGAGCACGCCGATCGCCAGAAACGTCGCGCGCCAGCCGAACGCGGTGAACAGCAACGCCACCAGCGGCGCGGAGACGATCGCCCCCAGCGACGCGCCCGCGTTGAACACACCCTGCGCCAGCGCGCGCTCCTTCTGCGGGAACCACAGCGCATTGGCCTTGGCCGCGCCGGGCCAGTTGCCCGCCTCGCTGACGCCCAGCGTCACGCGCAGCAGCGCCAGCAGGCCGAGCGAGCGCACCAGCGCATGCGCCCCGATCGAGAGCGACCAGAACAGGATGGAGACAGCGAAACCCAGCCGCGTCCCGATCACGTCGAAGATCTTGCCGAAAGCCGATTGCCCGAAGGCGTAGGCCAGCATGAACACCGTCACCAGCAGCGCATAGTCGGACTTGTCGGCGCCGATCTCCTTCGAGACGGCAGGCCACATCACCGCCAGCGCATTGCGGTCGATATAGTTGATGACGGTCGCCAGCCCGATCAGGCCGATGACCATCCAGCGCAGGTTCCTCACTTGGATTTGCCTCCGGTCTTGGGGCCGGTCTTGGGCAGATCAAAGCGGCCGATCGGCCCCTTCCAGCTCTGCGTCGCCTCGCCCAGCACAAGCGAATGGGCATGGGCGGGATCGGTATCCTCGGAGACCGCGACCACCGTGGAGGCGCCGCTGCGCCAGCCGATCGTCACCACGTCGACGTCGCCCTCGCGGCGGTGGGTGAAGATGCGCACGGCGCTTTCGCTGCCGGTGGTGGTCTCCGCCGAGGCATCGTAGCGACCATGCGGCTCCAGCAGGCTGACGAAGGCGGCATCGCGCGCGCCGTCCAGCCGCTGCACGATGAAGGGCTCTCGCCGCAGATTGAAGCGCGGGTCGTTGGCTCCGCTTTCGCCCAGGATCATCGTCACGCCCGGCGTGGCGACGCGGTAGCTGTAGAACCGGCCGTCCTCGATCCAGGTGACGACACCGTCATCCGCGCCCGGCGTCCCGGTCGCATCGACCCACATGTGCTGATAGCCGTTCGCCTTGCCCAGCACCGGGCGGGCGGTGAGGTTGGACTTCAGCGCAAAGCCGGTGTCGATCAGGTGCCCGGCATAGTGCAGCGGCAGGTCGTAGCGCGCCGCCTTGCCGCCGTTCACGCGCAAAAAATCGAGCACCAGCGGGCTTTTCGCGCCCTCCACGCTCAATTGCACCAGCGCGCGGCGGAAGGTGACGCCCGGATAAGCGCCCGCCATCTCGGCGATGGAAGCCTTCGCCGGGCCTTCGCCGTTGAACCACAGCTGGCGCGGGGTGGCCGTCGCGCTTTTCCAGTCGGCGCCGAACTGGCTGGCTTCGTCCACCACCAGCGTGTTGTGCGCCACGGTCTGCTTGGCCCAGCTTTCGTTCTCGGGCAGGTAGCGCCCGCCGTCCTTGGCCTCGATATTGAGGAAGCGCGCCGCGCCATAGTCGGTGACGATCGCCCGCCCGTTGTCGTAGAGAATCCAGTTCAGCCGGTCGAAATGGCCATGGCCCATGCCCTGCGCAGTGTTCTTGGCGACGAGCACCTGATCCTTGGCACCAGCCCCGTCGCGCAGCACGGCGATGCCGCCGTCATTACCATCCGGCCCATCGCGCAGCAGCACCGAAGCGAAAGGGAACGGCTTTGCCTTGCCCGCCGCCAGATCGCGCGCCACTTCGAGGCCCTTGGGCGTCAGGACCGTGCGCCCCTGCCACTGCGCGATGGAGAGCAGTGCCGGATCGTGGGTCTTGGCATAGCCGATCGCGACCGCCTGATAGAGCTCCTCGGTCTTGAGGCTCTTGTCGGGCATGGCGTCGTTGAAGGGGAAGAAATAGCCGTCGTACGTCGACTGGATCGAGGTGCGGATAGCCTTCAGGACCACGCCGCCCCGATACTCGAAGATGCGGCGCTGCGGCTCGTTGGCGTCGATCGCGGCGGCGAAGATCACGAAAGGCTGCAAGGCGTAGCGCTGGTAGTACGGCCCTTCCGCATAATAGCCGTCGGGCGAGAACAGCAGGTCCAGCTGGCGCAGGAACCCGGCCTTGCCGCTCTTGTCGAGACCCTTCAGCGCCTTGTCGACGAGGTCCTGATCGCGCAACACGTAACCGGTCATGCCGACCCCGGCATTGGCCCATGTCGCATGGTTGTGGATGCGGTCGAAGACTTTGGGCGAGCCGGTGGACAGGAACGTCGCCATCCGGCGGAACACCTGTTCGTCGATCGTCCTGCGGTCCTGCGGGGTCAGCGCATCGCGCACCGCGTCGTAGCCCTGGATGCCGTAGACCAGCCATACGGAATCGTTGAGGCTCTGCCAGAACAGACGGCCTGCCGCCTCGTTCGCAGCTGCGGGGTGCGGCCCGAGGCCGGGATAGAGCTTCGCATAGGCCAGCAGGATGTCGCGCGCGTAATCGACGTAGCGCCGCTCGCCCGTCACGCGGTAGAGCAGCCCGGCGCCGTAGAGCGCCATGTAGTTGCGCTTGTGCTGTTCGTGGGTGGCGCCGCCGCCCGGGTCCCTGGGCACCGGCACGTCGATCCCCGCCTTCATCGCCGCATCCACCGATTTGCGCACGCGCGCCAGTTCGGCGGCGAACAGCGGATAGCGCTCTGCCTGCGCGCCGAGGCCCGAGAGTGCGGCGGAGTCGGTCAGGACGGGATGGGCGTCGTCTGCGGGTGTCGCCGCGAATGCGGGCAGCGGAGTCAGCGCGGCCAGCGCAGCGCCGAGAAAAAAGGTTCGTGCGATCATGATGCGTCTCCGCCGCTGACGTTGCCGGATACCTGAACCTGCGGGGTCCCCTGCGGATAGAGCCGCGAGATCTGCGGCTGCGCGGTATCGACGAAACGGTTGTCGAGAATACGGGTGAGCGGTGCGCCGACGCTGTGGGAAACGGCGATCCGTCCCGCCTTGCGGAAGGTATTGCGCGCCATCAGCGTGGACTGCACGCCCGAAAGCGCCAGCAATTCCGGGCCGCCGCCCTCCACGGTGTTGCCGGTGATCTCCACTTCGGGGCCGAACGTGCTCTCGTCCGTCCCGCCGCGAAGGACCTGCGCCAAAACGCCGATGTGAGTGAAGTGGGAGCCGGCGATGGTGATGTGCTCGGCGGCGTAGAGGCCCTTGCCGCCGGTCTCCGCAGCGGCGGCGAGCACGGTGCCGGACAGGCCCGTTACGGTGACGTCACGCAAGGTCAGGTGGTCCGCGAAAGTCGCGGGCGTGGTCGCGACGAGATCGAAGCCGGGAGAGGCATCCAGCCCGGCGAAGTCGGTGCCTTCGATCTCGACCGCGTAATTGGCGATCGTCGAGGTCGGGGCGGAGCGGATCACGGCATTGCCTGCGCTGCGGGGCGCGGCTTCGCCGGTGATCGTCAGTCCCTGCAGGCGCAGGCGGCCGCCTTCCGCCAGCGCGAACAGCGTCGGGCCGGTGAAGGCAATCGTCGCGGTTTTCGGTCCCGAAACTGTGACTGGCACGGCGATGCGAAGTGGGGCACGGACGGCGTAGCGCCCGGCGGCAAGCGCGATCACGTCTCCCGGCTGTGCCGCGGCGACGGCGGTTTCGAGCGAACCGGGATGCGTCTCGATCGTGCGGCCCGATCCGAAGGCAACTTCGGGCGCGGGCTTGGCGTACCAGTCCGGCCCCACCTGCGCGAGCGTGACAGGCACCAGATCGCGCGGCGCGCCGCGCTTCGCCAGTGCCGGATCGCCGGGATACAGCAGCCCGTTAGCTGCGCGCTTCAGCGCGATCGACCCGGTGGTGAAGCCCGGTGCGAGTTCGGCGGGGACCTGCGCGCTCGCCGCGTTGTCCGTGAAGGCGATGCCCTTGACGTCCGCCTCGATCGCGAAGGGCGAAGCGCCTGTGCCGGTGACGAGGTTACCGGTAAAGCGGCTGTCCCGTGGCGGTGCCGAACGCTCCGCGTCCGCACCTGCACCCAGCGTGATGCGGACCGAGTCCAGTATCGAGTTGTTGGCGATCACCGCGCCGGTCACGGGATGGTAGCGGTTGACCGCAGAGCCGGGCACGCCGTTCATCACCGCGATTGCGCTGGTGAAGCTCGTTCCCGCCAGCCCTTCCATGTAATTGTCGCGCACGATCTGGCCGGCGTTGATGACGCGCACGCCGCCGGTATGCGGCTTGCCCTTGCCCAGGAAAACGTTGCGCTCGACGAGGTTGCCGTTGCCGTGGCGCAGCACGATCGAGCCCTGCGACTGCAGGATCAGGTTGGCGCGCACGACATTGCCGCCCGACTTGACCGAGACGATCTCCACCTCTCCGTCGCAGCGGTCGAACACGTTGGCCTCGACGGTGGTGAACGAGTCCGAAAGCGATTCGTCGCTGGTTCCGATGCGGATCGTCTCGCCGCCATTGGAACCGAGCGGCGGGCGCGGACCGAAATAGTTGTGGTCGATCCGGTGGCGGTTGGCCTGCGGCTGGCCCTTAGGGCGGATCACTGCCAGCGTCACCCCGGTATTTCCCTTGCCCGCGAACCAGCTGTGATCGACGCGGTTGTCGTGCCCGTAGAGCGACACCCAGCGGTCCTCGCGGCGGCGGTCGGGTTGGTTAAAACGGTCGATGACAACCTCGGTGAGCCGCGAATTCACCGCCACCCGGCGCGAATCCCGGCGGAAGCTGATCACCTCGTCGCCCGGCGCCGCACCGTTGCGGAACACCATCCCTGAGACTACGAGCCATTCGCCCGCCAACTTCAGGCTGGAAGCCCCGGTCAGCACGACCTTTCCGGCAGTCTGCGCCGCCAGCGTCACCGGTCGCCCATCACGCCCATGAGCCTCGAAGACGATCGGGAAATCTTTCCACTCCCCATTCGCGAGCCGAACGACATCCCCGGCCTGCACCATGGGCAAAACTCTCGCATATTCGGCAGGCGTGCGGACGAGATAGTCCCGCGCAATGGCCGGAACGGCCACGCAAGAAGCCGTCACCATAATTGGTATGACAATCTTACCAATCAACACATCTCTCCATGCCCGTCATTTATGTTTTATTGGCATACACATCTGGCATGAACCAGGCAACCCAATCCTGTCGATCAACTTCTGGGCACGCTAATCCGCCGGTGCTGCGCCGATTTACATTGGCACGAAGGGGTCCGCCGGTGCCCGCGCGATCGAAATCCCAGCAGACAGCCGCAGGTGTGGAACTGTCCGCTACGCGTGGCTAAACACCCAAGCCTCACTTGGAGTTAGCATTACGCGAAATGGGTGAAGGG
>NZ_JABXWS010000020.1:0-35705 GCF_015594425.1 Novosphingobium sp. HR1a | reverse complement strand
CATGGCCGCACGTCAGTTCGAAGAACTTACAGCCACAAAGGCAGGAACTGGTTCGAGCACACCATCTGATGACACCCTGCCGCCAGGGAGCCATGCGTTTTCTCGATGAGGCTGGTCAGGTCATCCGCGGCAACGCAGGGGATTCTGTCCCGCGCTTCGTCGATCTGGAAGCAATCACGTCGATCGCGCGTGCCTACGAACAGGGCAAGGAGGTATCCAACAAGGACGACCACCTGAAGAACCACAGCTTCCTGTATGTCGGCGGCGGGCAATGGCGCTTGTCGCCTGTGTTCGACGTCAATCCTGCACCCGACAGCAACCCGTATCTGGAAATGTCGATCCTGGAAGGCCGCGCGCATGATCGCTCCGCTGGAGGCCTGCGAGTTCTTCGAAATCGGGGAGCAGGAAGCCCGCGACACCATTCAAGGGCTGGCACAGACGGTGTCCTCTTCATGGCGCAATGCGCTTCGCGAGGTAAGCGTCTCCTGCCCGCTAGCAAGATCATATGAGCGAGCGGTCGTTCACGACAAGATGAAGCTCATACTGGGTCTATAATTCATATTTGATGAGTTAAATCCAACAAACCACCATATATGATTACATTAGCCGGCCCGGGGAGGTTTGGCGCAAAGGATCATTGCGAGCCTTCTGAATCACCCCCCTATCGACCTTAGGATTCAGTCCTCCGCAAAACGCATCCCAGTCGCCCATCATGGCCCGGCACTTTTCCAGCAGATTGCCTCGACGATAGGCCGCCTCAGTCTTGCTCTTCACCACGTGAGCAAGCGCTGCCTCCGCAACATCGCCAGAATGTTGGGTTTCCTCACTGACACAGTCGCGGAATGACGAGCGAAAGCCGTGCGCGGTGTAGGGCTCACGCATCTCGCGGAGCAGTTTGGTGAGAGTCATGTCGGACAGCGGGGACTTCGGCCGCGCCCCAGGAAATAACAAGGTAGCCGCCCCGAGCCGCAATTCCTCGCATCGCCGCAGAATTTTCAAGGCGCCCTCACCCAACGGCTCCACATGCTCGCGCTGGGCCTTCATCCGATCCTTGGGGATGGTCCAGAGCTTGGCTTCAAGGTCGATCTCATCCCAAGTCGCCTCTCGCACCTCTCCAGAACGTCCGGCCGTCAGGATCGCAAACTGGAGCGCAAGGCGACTGAACGATTCGCGTTCACGCAGACGCCGCAGGAATGTCGGCACCTTATCGTAGGACATGGCAGCGAAATGGCCTTCACACTCGTTACGGACAGCTTTCCCATGACCAAAACCTTCCCACATTTTATCCCACATGACCAATCGGACAGCGATGTTGGATGCGGCGGCAGGACGCGAATCATTTGGTAAGCCTTGGAATTCCTGGGCTTTCTACGGATCGCTCTGAATGTGTCTGGAAGAGTAAGTGGCGGAGAGGGTGTCCACCGACCAGAAAATATAACTATTTGAATCTAAAAATATAATTTGTAGCGAAGGCGCGTTAGCACCATAAAACATACCATATACCGCTCATTGCACCGCCTGGACCAGCCCATCCAGCTTTTCCAGCCCAACCAGCAAATCCTCGATCGCCTGCAGTTCGGCGCGCGGATCAATGGCTTGCTGGGCGCCTATCGCTTGATGCGCTAAATCGCCGCGTCGCCTCCCAAATGAATCAAGATTTGTTATCCAGAGAGGATCCAAATCGTCTTTCCTAATCCCAATCGGAAGCATTAGGCGTAGAAGATTCTTCTCCCTTACACCGTGATTGTCGCCATGTATCTTGCGATATTGCTGCATCGCGACGTTCACAACTTCCTTTATTCCATCTTTAGCTTTTTGCCTCGTAGAAGGACCAAAGGGGGGCTCTTCATCAATTTCATCGACGGCAAAACCATGATGGTAATGAGTTATCAAGCAGAACAAGCAGTCGCTTACCTTCCGTGTATTAACCCATTCGGACACCCCCCTCGTTGCAGCGGAAATGGAAATTTCTTCCATGAACGCCTCGATCTCCGCGTGAGCGAGAAGACGATAGCCACGCGCCCGATCCTGTTGCCTCGAAGTATAATCACCAGTGGGTGAAAATGTGTGGGGCAACATATGCTTGCGAAGGTCCCGTAAACGTCGCCTGAGCTCTTTGAAGCGGTTAGAACGTGCCACGCTCTGCTTTCCTACAATCAGAGCGGCGAGATTACGTTTGCGCTCAATGTTGTTAGGAAACCAGCCCATGCATCAAAGCGCTTGGACGTCGCCCCCATGCTCTTGGTGGTACGCTCAATAGAGGCACGAAAGTCCTCATCGTTATCGCAAAGATCTTGGAAAGCTTGGACAACCAATGCGGGGGAGGCCTCAGCTGCAGCGCGAACGTGAGGAACGGCGAAGTAGTAGGTCATCACATCAAATATAGCCCGGTTAAACAGTCGCTCGTAATTCCCCGATGTCCACTTCCGAAAAGCGTGGTCGCCAAAAATATTGTAGCAAGCATCTATCGATGCTTCGAATTCCAAAAGCTCAGCTCTGATCTGAGATTCATTGCCAGTCCACAATTTGTTAAGTGCTGCGCAGGCATTGTCGAGGAAGGTTTTCAGGTCGCCAGAATAAAGCGGCGCGAAGTGCTGAAACGCGTACCATCGCGTAAGGAGTTCTGCATCTCGCATGCGAAAATCTGGCTTTTTCAGCTTGAGGACCCGCTTCAAACCAGCGCTTTTGACGGACTCCTCGTCAATGAATTCGAGGAATTCGCCGGGATGCAACGCTTGCCTCAGCTCCTGCGTCGACAAAGGCACGCTACCGGTGTTTAGGCGCAAAAAGACTTGATAGAGAAAGTTCTCACTACCCCAGTTCTTTATGACAACCGTGCGGATTGGTTGGTTCTCGAACGCAGCGACGTCGTCTCCACGCGTCGGATCATTGCGCAGGGTTTCAAGGGTCTCGCCCTTCAAATCATCCCGGATTGTCAGGCCAGATAATTTTAGTTGATTAAATGTCGGGTCATTTGCCTTTGCCGCAAACTGCCGAATACTCAGTAGGCGTTGCTTGCCATCGATGACAATGTACGACCCTCTTTTAGCAGGAGACTCCGCAAGAACAAGCTGCGGGATCGGAAGCCCTAAAATAAGAGACTCTACGAATTGGCTTTTTCGACTGCTTTCCCACGCATCTCTTCTCTGGAATCGAGGATTTAGCTGAATGTTGCCTTTGTCAATTTGACTGATTATCGTCTCAGCGGTCCAATCTGTTCCACTGACGACAGATTGATGAACCGTTATTGTCGAGACGCCCCCCACATCGTCGAGGCCTTCTTCCTGGCCTTCGACTTCTGCCACATCGCCAAACAAATCTCGATTCATCAGCAAACTCCTGAGCTTACCCTCCCATCTATCCAACGGAGGCTTCGAGCCCAAGCGGATAATTTCTCGTCATCATCTGCCATAGTGGGGGGTCCCGGAAAAAACGTAACAAACGTAACATGCCCCGGAAATCCGCCATTTTTGACGTAACCTAAAGCGTAACCTCGGAGTGACGAGATTACCTTTTAAAAACGTAACCTTTTGATCTGAAAAACCTTAGGATTTCTGCGGGGGTTACCTTTTTCGCTTCGCGAGGTTGCGCCAGATTACACCTAAGATGTAACGCGGAAAATCATTATAAATCAGATACCTGATGTGAGGCCTCGCACGCAGGTTACGCATGTTACGCTTTTCCCATACCTCCCACGGTGGAGAAGGGGCGGGGATCAAATATTTCGGAGGATCCGTATCGTTTCGAAACGGCGTTCCAGCTGCATCAAACTGCAACGCCAGGATGGCCTTCGAGGAGCGCGTCCAGCCTAGGACCTAGGCCGGGCCGAGGGAAGTCGTGATGGTGCATCAAATGCCACTCATAAAGTGCGCGGGCGAGGCGGGGGGAAAAGCGCGCTTCGAGGGGGTGCAGCCCCGGCCCCGGCCTCCGGGGTGACGACCCGCGTGGTTCCGCGCTTTTCCGGTGGCGACGGCGCCCCGTGGTCACCGGATAGCCGCGGCAAACTGCGCAACAATCGTGCGCGCACTCTGGATGCAAAAAGGGCGGCCCAATCGAGCCGCCCTTCGTTCGTGTCGAGGAGTTGAGGGTCAGCCCGCTGCCTTCACGCGCTCCCGGAATCGCAGCACGTCCCGTCCGACTGCATCGTTCAGTTCGAGGAACACGGATTGCAGGGGCAGGATCTCCAGTTCGAAGAAGCTGTCGAGCGCCTTGGCCGGATCGCCGAAGCCGCCGGCGTTCGCCGGGATGATCCCGAGCAGCTGGGGCGGCACGCGGTGCGCGGCAAGCACGTCATCGCGCGTCGTATTCTTGATGCCGAGGAATTCGTCCTTCGCACCGGCCTCGGCGATCGGCAGCATCCTGATGCCGTTCTCCTTCCCGCCGATCGCGTGGACGAACAGGTTGCGGAAGTTGCCCGGCCCTTTTGAACGCTTCAGGGCATCGCGCATTTTATCCACGTCGCCATCCGCGAACTCGCCTGTCGCATAGAGGATGTACCCGGCGTGGCTCCCATTCTCGTAATAGCGACGACGGAACAGCGTCGCGTTCTCGTTCAGCAGCGCGGACTGCAGCGCCGACAGGTACTCGGGGATGCCGTAGATTTCCTGATTGATGTCGGGTGCCATGATCTGGTGGACAGTGCCGCCTTCAAACTCCACCTCGTTCTGATAGCCGGGCACCCACCAGAAGCTGCCGGGCACAACGCCCCGCCGAGTGAACTTGGCAAGGCAGTGATCGAGACGCAGCAACCCGCCGAGGCGGTTGCGCACCTCCTGCACATAGGCGTTCCCGAGGACAAGGTAGTCTTGCACCATGCACGCAAAATCGCGGCGGCTGATCAGGGACGCGGGGTCGAGACTGGCCGCCAGCATGTTGCGCTTCAGGATGATGGCGCTGGAATGGTGCGGCGAGGCGCGGAACGAGCGGGACAGGCCTTCCAGCGAGATCGGCGGCTCGTACCAGCGCTGGTTGTGCCAGCACTCCAGCATGTCGAGCATGGTAGCTCTGCTGTTCACCGGCTCGGGATCCCCGAAGGTGAAAGCCTCGATCGACTTGCCCCGGTTGTCGTTGGCCGCGACGATCGCGCCGCTCGACGCGGCGGCACTCTCCTGACGGCTCATGCGGCGGGCACGGCTACGCTTGCTCATTCGATTATCTCCATCGTGCCCTTGGGCTTTTCTTTGCCGTCGAGCGGCTCATTCATGAGGATGTGCATGGTCGCCCACGCGAGGTCGGCGTGCCCGTCCTCGCCGCCCCGCCCGGCCTTGAAGGTGACGTTCCGGCCGCTGGTGGTCAGGGTCTTCTTGATCGAGACGAAGGCCGAGACGAGATCGAGGTAGCCGCTGTCGAATGCCAGACGCCCGCGACGGATCACGTTCTGCGCCTTCATGATCATCCCCGCCTTCACCTCCAGCGAGTATTCGATCTTGGCAACCGAACACCCCGGCATTGCGCCGGGCTTCGCGAGCAGCTGGTAGACACCGGCGCCGACGCCCGTGGCATCGATCCCGAGGTACGTGCAGTTGTACCGGCTCAGCATTGACTTGATAAACTCGGCCTGCTCCTCGAAATCGAGGCCGCGCAGCGGGTGCCGTTCAAGGATACGGAATTGCCCGCCCACGCTGGACGGCGGCGCCGCGATCACCAGCGCGGCATTGTCACCGTTCTCGCTCGACTGCGGATCGTACCCGGCCCACACCGCGCGATTGCCATAGGGCCGCGCCCCCTCGGGATCGACGTCGGTCCATTCGACAAGGCTGTCGCATCCACAGGCGATCATGTCGTTGAACTTGAACGCCGACATGCTGTCGTCGACGAAGTCGCACATGAACAGGTTGGCGAACTCGTCCGGCGCATACTCGTCGCGCAGTTCTTCGATATCGAAATCGCTGTTGCCGCCGCGCGCCGCATCTTCGAGCGTCACGATGTGCCGCCAAACCCGATCCGGCCCGACGCTGCCCGCCGCCAGTGCGGCATGGCTGACGTCGATCTCGATCTGCTCGGCCTTCTTGCGCCGACGGTTGCGGCGCTCGCCGGTCCAGTAGGGGTAAGCCGGGTGGGCCACGCTGGACGGCGTAGAGAAGTAGGTTTTGCGCCATTTCTTGAGCGTCGCCATGCCCGAGGCGACTTTGTTCAACTCCTCGAACGAATGGACCCAGAAGAATTCGTCGAAATAGAAATTGCCGCTACGCCCCTGTGCGGTGCGGAAATTCGTGCCGAGGAAGTGCAGTTCCGCCGCCGCTTCCTCCTCGTCCAGCATTTCCGAAGTGATCGGCATCGGATCGCCGCCGAGGGTGACACCCACCAGCTTGGCGAAGCTGACGATGTAGGAGCGGAACTGGTGTGCCTGCGCCTTGGACGCTGACAGGAAGATCTGGTTGCGGCCGGTCTCGATCGCATCCATCAAGGCTTCGAACGCGAAATAGTACGTCGCGCCGATCTGGCGCGACTTCAGGATCATGCGGGTGCGCTGATCCTTCTCGTCCCACCACAGACGCTGATAGTCGTAGCAGCCCTCAAGGAAGATGCGCTTGAGTTCGGCGGCCTGCTCGGCGGTGAAGTGGTTCTTCTTCGCTTTCTTGCGCGGCCCGGCGTTGCGGTTGCCGACCTTCTCGTTGATGTCACCGCTATGGCCGCCGGGCTGCTCGAACCGGCGCACGCGCGCGAGGCTCTCAATCTGCCTGGACAGCGCCTCCATCTCGACCAGATCGCCGCTGGTCTTCTTCTCCTTCGCGATCAGCGTGAGAAGCCGGATTTCCAGCCCGTCTTCGATCTTGCGGATCGAGGGGGCCTCATCCCACTTGTCGCGCTGCTTCCACGCCGCGATCGTCGCGCGCGGAATCGCCCCGCCGGTGTCACCCTTGACGCCGTGCAGTTCGAACTCGTCGGCGATCTGCTGAACGCCCCACCCACGCCAATACAGGCTGCGAGCATGGCGGCGCGGGTCGAACTGCCATGCGGTCGCCGGGGCGCCGGGCTGGGGAAGGAATGGGCCGGTCATGGCGCGACCATGCCGCGCGCTTTCCGCCGCGATCACCGCCGTTCATTTCGCTGAACGCTAAGCGAAATGCATGCCCTTGAGAGATCGTCTCCGACCGTCCCTTTCTGGCGTCAACACCGCCGCCGAACTCTCCAAGGGAACCGGACCGATCATGGCAAAGACCAAGTTTTTCCGCGTCGCCGTCGAAGGCGCCACCGTCGATGGCCGCGTGATCCAGCGCGAATGGCTGGAGCAGATGGCTGCAAACTACGACCCGGCGACCTACACCGCCCGCATCAACTGCGAGCACATTGCCGGCTACAGCCCGGAGAAGCCCTTCAACGCTTACGGTTCGGTGCTTTCGCTCAAGACCGAAGAAGTCGAACTCACCATCGGCGGCGAAAAGAAGAAGCTGCTGGGCCTCTACGCCGAGATCGACGCGAACGACAATCTGGTTGCGATCAACAAGGCCGACCAGAAGCTGTTCACCAGCTGCGAAATCCATCCCGACTTCGCGGGCGAAGGCGAAGCGTATCTCGTCGGCCTTGCCGTCACCGATCAGCCTGCATCGCTGGGCACGGAACCGCTCAAGTTCGCCGCGATGTCGCGCCCCAACGTCTTCTCCGCCGCCCATGAAACCTCGATCGAGATCGTATCCTCGGCCGAGAACTCCAGCGTGGCTGACGCCATCAAGTCGGGCTTTGCCGGTCTCGCGGCGATGTTCGGCCGCTCGGAAACCGAAAAGCCGAAGGAAGAGCCGAAGCCCAAGGCGGCGAATGACAACAGCTTTGACGTGGCCGCATTCAGCGCGGCGCTGGGCGAACAGGTCGCCGCCGCAGTCAAGCCTTCGAACGATGCCGTGACTGCACTCGCCACCCGCTTCGATGCGCTGGAGGCGAAGCTCTCCACCGAAGAGAAGCCCCAGACCTTCAAGCGCGCTCCCGCTGCGGGCGGCGCCGGCACCGCGCTCACGGACTGCTGAGCGCCCGTACCACCGACCTGCCTCCACGCCCCGCGTCCCCTTAGGAGCTCCCGCAAATGCGCAATGAAACCCGCCTGCTGTTCAACGCCTATGTCAGCCAGATCGCACTGCTGAACGGCGTGGACAGCGCCACCGTCAAGTTCAGCGTGGCTCCGGCCGTCGAACAGAAGCTGGAAGAGAAAATCCAGGAATCGAGCGACTTCCTCGGCATGATCAATGTCGTGGGCGTTCCCTCGCAGCAGGGCGAGAAGGTCGGCGTCACCGTGACCCGCCCCCTTGCAAGCCGCACCAACACCGCCGGCGGCCAGCGCCGCACGCCCGGCGATCCTACCGACACCACGGACGACGGTGGCTACCACTGCCGCCAGACGAACTTCGATCACGCGATCCGTTACACCAAGCTCGACGCATGGCGCCACAAGCCGGAATTCCAGACCCTTCTGCGCGACGTGATCCTGAAGCAGCAGGGCCGCGACCGCATCATGATTGGCTTCAACGGCACGTCCATCGCCCCGCAGACCGATCGCGCCGCCAACCCGCTGCTGCAGGACGTCAACGAGGGCTGGCTCCACAAAATCCGCACCCATGCCGCCGATCGCGTTCTCGACGATGGCGAACTGACGGCGGGCGCGACCAAGGCCATCTACGTCGCCGCCGGCGTTGAGGTCGTCGATGGCGACGCCACCAACACCGCCACAGCCGAAGCGGACTATGCCAACCTCGACGCGCTGGCGTTCGACGCGCTGGACCTGCTCGACCCGTGGCACCGCAGCGATACCGACCTCGTCGTCATCGTGGGCTGGGCACTGGTCAAGGACAAGTACCTGAACTTGCTGCAGGCTGCCGGCGACACGGCGAGCGAGCGCGAGGCCGCGCACCGCATCCTGACCCTGCCCAAGCAGCTGGCCGGCAAGCGCGCCGTCATCGTGCCGTTCTTCCCCGAGGATGCGATGCTGGTCACCAGCCTCGATAACCTCTCGATCTACTGGCAGGAAGAAACCCGCCGCCGGCAGATCAAGGACGAGCCCGCGCTCGACCAGATCGAGAACTACGAGTCCGTCAACGAGGACTACGTGGTCGAGGACTACGGCCGCTGCGCCCTCATCGAAAACGTCGTCATGGGCAAGAAGCCGGCCTGATCCCGGCTCTCGCCCCAGCTAACCGCCCCGCACACAGGACACCGCCATGAGCCTTGCTCGTCGTAAACGCGATCGTATTCTCGCTGCCCAGACCATCACCGCAGCGAAGCCGATCCACGCAAGCGCTGCCCCTGTGCGCGGGGCGGCCACCGCCCCCGCTGCTGCTCCCTCCCCGGCAGCGGGGGCGAATACGGCATCGCCCGCCGCCCGCGCTGAGCGCGAGATCGCCCTGCGCCTGACGCACGATCTGCGCCGGCTCAAGGAAATCCGTTCCATCGATCGCAAGGTCGCTGCGAAGCGCGAGATGATTCCTGAATACGTCGCGTGGGTGCGCGGCGTGCTGGAGGCCGATGCGGGTGTGGGCACCGGCGTCGCCGCCGAAGTCGTCCCGACCATCATGGTCTGGCTGATCGACATCGCCGAGTATTTCGACGCGCTCGAACTTCTGCCGTTCATGCTGCGCCACAAGGTGGCGATGCCAGCGCGCTACCAGCGTGATGCGGCGACCATCGTCGTCGAAGAGATCGCGACTGCCGCCGCGAAGGTGCAAAACGCTGGCGAGCCTTTCTCGCCCAGCGTTCTCGTTCGTGTCGAAGAACTGACCGCCCATCTCGACATCCACGACGAAGTTCGCGCCAAGCTGCTCAAGGCCATCGGTATCGAACGCCTGCGTGATGCCGAGGAGATGGAGGCTGGAGCGCCTGCGCTGCCGCATCTCGTCACCGCGCTCAATGTCCTGCGCAACGCCCAGCGGCTCAATGGCCGCGTGGGTGTGAAGGACCGCATCAAGCGCGCGGAAAAGCTGATCGCGGCCTGCAACGCCACCTTGCCCGAAACGGACACCCAAAACGGCGGCGACCCCGCCTGACAAGCTCGCCCCCGGCGCTCAGGGGCGGATCGCGCGCTGCGGGAGGCTTTCGAGCCGTAGGGCCGCCAGCTGACCCGATCCCCACCCCTGTTAGCCGGCGGGCCGGAAGGAAAGATCATGAGCGTCCGCCCCGAAACCTCCGACATGATCGACTTTCTAAACGATCTGCTGGATCTCGATCCCAAGTTTGTGCGCGAACTCATCGCGCATCGTCCGCAATGCAACGATGCGATCGCGGATCATCCCACCGTGCAAGCCGGGCTTGTAGGCAATAAATTTGTCTCCGGGTTTCTCGGCGTTGTGAACGGCTTTCTTGGCACAATCGAAACCGGCAAGTACGCGGGTTGGGGACCGATAGCGGTCGTTTATGACGACAACGGCATCGCTCATTTTGTTGCCACTTCGCAGCTGCCGTCGTCATGAGCTTCGTCGCTCTCCCTGACGCGCCCGCTACCGTACAGCCCCCGGCACCCGAAGCGGCGATCGTCAACGACGGCTTCTTCCCGGACATCGAGCCCGGCGCGGTGCGCGAAGCCGCGAGGATCCCGAGCAGCATCACCCCGGCCCGGCTTCGTGCCGCAATCCTTGGCGCCCTGCTGACCCTGAAGGGCGACTTGCGCGCCTACAAGGCCCGGCAGGTCGCCGCCGGGTATGCGCGCCTGGATGACGTGCCCGCCGATGAACTCGACGGCCAAAGCGAACTGCTGATCACGTATCACCGCGCCGTCGCGCTCTATACCAAGGCCGAACTGATCGAGCGCCACCGCGACTTCGACACCACGTCCGCCGGCGGAAATCAGGCGGATGAACTGACGCCCTCGATCGGGGATCTGCGCCGTGATGCCCTGCATGCCGTGCGCGACATCCTCGGCAAGGCGCGAACGACCGTCGATCTGATCTGATGGCGGCAGAGCAGCGCCTGACCGCCAAGCAGGGTGACAAGCTGGATCAGCTGCTCTGGCGCGACGCTGGCCTTGGCCCCGGCGAGATCACGCGCGTGCTCGATGCCAATCCCGGCCTCGCGGATCTCGGCACCATCCTTCCTCTCGGCACCGTCGTCATCATCCCGGCGACTGCCACGCAAGAGGGCAACGCCAACCGCGTCCTGCCCCTCGTTCAACTCTGGAGCTAACCCCATGGACCTGCGCACCATCCTACACGCCGTATCCGAATGGGGCGTCGATCTGATCGGCTCGCTTACGCCCTCCCTGATCGGCTCAGCCGCCGCGCAGGCGTGGAAGCCGCACATGCCATGGCGCCAGCGCCTGCTGCAGTGGGTCGTCGGCTCGACGGTCAGCTACTACGCGACGCTCGCCATCATCGCGGTGACCGACTGGAATGGCTTCGTCGCGCAGTCGATCGCGTTCGGCATCGCGCTGCTGGCGTTCGATGCCACCCCGCGCGTGACCAAGGCCACCATCGAAACCTTGTCCAGCATGCCCGGTCGCGTCGCTGACCGCATCCTTCCGAAAAAGGACTGACCCATGGCAACCGCCCCTCGCACCCGCTCGCTTGGCGATGCAGCCAGTTTCTTCTCCGCCATCCGGCAGGTCACCGGCTCGCTGACGCAGGCACAGGTCAATATCCTGAACCTCATGCTGGTCGCCGCCGGCGCCGCCGGTTGGCCGGTTGGCTGGCTGGCCTATGGCCTCGCCACCGCTTGGCACGAGGCGCGATTCCTGCCGCAGGCGGAATGGGGCCTTGGCAAGGGCCGTCCCTACGCCGCCGCCGGGAAGTACGGCCAACCGCAGTACGGACGCGGCCTGGTGCAGCTGACGTGGGACTTCAATTACGAATGGGCCGACAAGGCGCTGAAGCTGAACGGTCAGCTGCTTCGCAACTTCGACCTCGCGCTTGATCCGAACATCGCCACGCGTATCCTCGTCAAGGGCATGGAAGACGGTGCCTTCACCGGCCGCGGTCTTGGCCAGTATATCGTAAGCCGCGGAACTCCCGAGGCCTTCGTGAACGCGCGGCGCATCATCAATGGCACGGACAAGGCCCAGCTGATCGCAGGCTATGCCGAGCGCTTTCAGGCCGCGTTGGAAAAGGCCCGCTGGGCATAATGGTCGGCCTGTCCCATTTGGCGCTTGCGGGCGCACTTGCCGCCTGCCTCGCGGGCATCGGCGGGTTTGCCTACGGAACGCGCATGGGCGTGGCGCAGGAACAGGCCGCGCAGAAGCGCGCCGACGATGCCGCCGACGCCGAACGCGAGAAGCTACAGGGCCAGATCGACACCGGCGCGCAAGCCCACCAGTCCGCCGAATACGCGCGGCAGGCCCAAGTCAGGGAAATCTACCATGAAACACAGAAGGTCATCGAGCGCCCTGTCTATCGCAATGTGTGCGTTGATGCTGACGGTGTCGGCCTGCTCGACCGCGCCGCAGACGTCTCGAACGGCAAGGGTCTCGCCGGGCCTGCTGGCGCCGCCCCCGGTGCTGCCGCCGGTGCAGCGCGGCCCTGACAGCCAGATGACTGGCGCCGATGCGCAGAACAGCCTGACCGCGCTCTACGACGTCGCGGGCCAGATCCGCGCGGCGTTCATCGAACTGCAGGCGGAAGTTCGCCTCGCGCTGGGGGGCTCCGATGCGCAAGGCCGATAGCCTGCGGCGCTGGCTGACCGCCTGTCTGCCTGCCGACTTCAAGGAGCACCCCGACCGCCTGCAGATCTATATCGAGGCAGGGCAGATCGCCGCGCAGCAGTCGAAGACACTCTCTTTCGTCTACCAGTACACCCTGAAAGCGCTGGTTCTCGACTTCGCGGGTGATGCTGATCGCTTGATGGTGCCGATGCTGGCATGGATCGCAAAGGAACAGCCCCAGTTACTGCGCCGGCAGGACAGCCAGCCTTTCGCGTTCGAGGCCGAACTGCTCGATTCCGAAACCTCCGATATCGAGATCTCCCTCGACCTGACCGAACGCGTCATCGTTACCCCGCGCGCCGATGGCAGCGGCTACGACGTCGAACATCCGCCTGAGCCCGATTTCACCGACGCCTTTGCGGGCGTCAACGCCAGCTTCACCGATGCTTTCGCAGGCGATCTGCCGCTCCTGCTCGCGGACGACTGATGACTGACGACCTCGCCGAGATTGAGCAGCTGGCCGGCGCCATCGTGCGCAGTCTGTCCTCGGGCGAGCGGCGCAAGATCATGCGCCGCATGGCCCGCGAACTGGCGATCAGCCAGCGCGAGCGCATCACGGCTCAGCGCCAGCCTGACGGCAGCGCCTTCGAGAAGCGCAGGGCGAAAGCCCCTCCGGTCACCGGACGCGGTGCCGCATGCTTCCTCTACCCGGCCGGTGGTGGCGGCGAACCGCGCCGGGTCATCATGAAAAGCTTCACGTGGGGCACCGGCCGCATGCTGACCGGCTTCGACATCGAGGCCGGAGGTATCCGCTCTTTCGAGTTCGACAAGATCGTCAAATGGCTCCCCGTGCCGGAGGAGCACCGCAACGCCGGCGGCGGGCGCCTGCGCCGTCGTGGCGGCCTGCGCCGCCGCGCGATGTTCCGACGCCTCGCCTCGGCCCGGTTCCTGAAAACCGGCGTGGACGATCAAAGTTTCTGGGTAGGCTTCACCGGCAAGGTGTCGCAGATCGCCGACGTCCACCAACATGGTCTGCGCGATAAGCCATCCCTGCGCGCGAAAGCGGTCCCGTATCCCAAGCGCGAACTGCTCGGCCCCACGGCTGGCGACCGCGATCGGCTTCTCGACGTCCTATACGAGCACCTTTCAGCCGCCTGACCCTTTAGTCATTTCGCTGGACGCCCAGCAAAATGCCGGGGGATAGCGCGCGCATACCCGCTCCCGCGACATGGCCGGCATGGCCGATCCCACCTTCACTGCTGTCGATCTCTCGCGGCTGCCGTCTCCCGATGCGGTCGAGACGCTGGACTACGAAACGATCCTTGGCGACGCTGTCGCAATCTTCAGGGCTGAGATGGCGGCGGCCGGGATCACGTTCAATGGCCGTGAGAGCGATCCGGCCACCAAGCTGCTGCAGGCATTTGCCTACCTCGCGCAGATGATGCGCCAGCGGGTGAATGAGGCGGCACGCGCCGTCATGGCCGCCCATGCAGTCGGCGCCGATCTCGACAACATCGCCGCCGTGTTCGGCATCATGCGCAAGGAAATCACTTCCGCCGACGATGCGAACGGGATCCCGGCCGTGATGGAAAGCGATACCGAGTTCCGCCGGCGCATGGTGCTGGCCCCGGAAGGCTATTCGGTCGCCGGTCCCGAGGGCGCCTACGTCTTCCACGCCCTGTCAGCCGATGCCGAAGTGCTTGATGCCACCGCCACCAGCCCCGGTCCCGGCGAAGTTGTCGTATCCCTGCTGTCCCGCCTTGGCGACGGCACCGCCTCGCAGCCGCTGGTGGACATCGTCCAGGCATATGTCTCGGCCGATACCCGGCGCCCACTGACCGACCTCGTCACCGTCCAGTCGGCGCAGATCATCAACTTTTTGGTCGATTACGACCTGACGGCCTTCAGTGGTCCCGATGGCACGCTGATCCTGACGAACTCTTTGGCGAGCGTGCAGGCCTACGTGGACGAAAGCCACCGCATCGGCCGCGACATCACCCTGTCCGCGCTCTACCGCGCCGCGCACGTCGAAGGCGCGCAGAACATTCGCCTCAACTCGCCTGTCGCTGACATCGTCGTCACGCGCACACAGGCGCCCTACTGCATCGGTGTCACCGGCAGGCTTGCGGGCACGAGCGAGTGACCTATCCCTCGATCCTGCCACCGGCCTCGACGAAGCTGGAGAAGGCGCTGGAGCAAGCTGCTGCCAGCGTCCTCGACTTCGCCATACCGATCCGGGACCTCTGGTCGCCTGCCACCTGCCCCGAGGGTCACCTGCCTTGGCTGGCATGGGGCCTCGCGATCAGCCACTGGAAGACCAGCTGGACGCTTGAATACAAGCGCGCCGCCGTCGCCGATGCGATCCCCTATCACCGCCGCAAGGGCACGCGCCGCGCCGTCGAGGAAGTGCTTGCCCGCTATCATCCAGCGCTCTCGCTCACCGAGTGGCATGAGACTACGCCCCGACGTGCCCCGCATACCTTCGAAGTACGCGCCCCTGCGGACATTGGCGCGTCGTTCCTGACCCCCGCGACGGCCGACGCTATCATTGCCGACGTCGCGATCGCCAAGCCTGCTCGCTCGCACTTCGACTTCGTGCAGGTGCTGGAAGCGCAGGCCGGTCTGTACATGGCCGCTGGCGGCATGGCGGGCGCCATGTACCGCGCCGACTGCACCACCATCATCGACCACAGCCGCGATTGGTCGCGGATCTGGCTCAGCAACATCGGCGAGCCCTTCCGCACCGAAGACGGCTCCGAATACTGGGAGGTTGAATAATGGCCACGCTGGTCCTCAAGCTGACCGACGCGGGCCTTGCCGCCGTTCAGGCTGCATCGGGCTCCGACCCCACGGTGATCTCCAGCCTCGGGCTTTCGGCAACGCCGTTCGACTATGCCCCTACGCTTGAAGCCCTCCCCGGCGAGTTCAAGCGGGTAGACGTTGCCTCGGGCGTGGCCTCGGCCGCCAACGTCACGCACCTGACCGCCTACGACACCAGCGATGATGTATGGACGGCCACCGGCTTTGGCCTGTTCCTCGACGACGGCACCCTGTTCGCCGTTCACACGGGCGCTGAGCCCGTCATGTCGAAAGTGGGGCTGGCTTTCGCCTTGCTCGCCTTCGACATCGCCTTCGAGGCCGACTTCGCGGCGAACATTGCCTATGGCAATGCAGTCTTCGCCTACCCGGCGGCGACCGAAGATGTCGCCGGTGTTGCGGAGATCGCCACTCAGGCCGAGGTCCTAACCGGCGAGGACGATCGCCGCTTCGTCACGCCCAAGACGCTTGCAGGACGCCTCGCTTCGTTTCTCCAGTCGTTCGCCGAAGAGGTGCAGACCCGTATCAGCAATGTCGCTGACCTGTGGGACGCCATCAATGCCGAGATCGGCGCGCGTATCGCCGCCGACAACGGGCTGCAGGCGCAGATCGACACCAAGCTGGCTGCCAACAACTACACCGCCGGGGACGTGCTGGTGAAGCTGCGCAGCGTCGATGGCGATGGCTCGGACCTGAACGCCGATCTGCTCGATGGCTATCACGGAGCCGCCTATGACCGCGTGGTCGAACGCAACTTCACCGAGAACGGCGGGTATGAGGTCTTCGCCTCCGGTAAGAAGGTGACGTGGGGGACCTTCAACGTCGCTGAGAATGCGACCGTCACGTACAACATGCCGGTGGCGCATACGGCATGGGTCAATCCGACGCTCGCCATCAGCACCGTCGCTGGAAACACCAGCATTCAGGACAACACCGGGATTGCCGGCATCAACGTCGACGCCAATGGCGCCCCGACCGGGCTGCGCATCTGGAACGCGGACGATCGCACCGTGACGGTGTGGATCCGAACCCTTGGCGTCTGACGGGGAAACACCATGGCCAAACTCAGCGAAGCGCCTGGCATTGCCAGCATCCTAAACTACAAGCCCGGCGTCACCATTGCCGATGCGCTCGACAAGGCCCTCTATCCGGGCCTGTCCATCACCGCCATGACGGTGGCGCCCAGCCAAATTGAGCAAGGGGCTTCTGCCGCCGTCACCGTCGCTTGGACCGTCTCCGGCACCATCACCGGGCAGACGCTGGAAGGCGAAGCGGTTGCGGTGGGGGATCGCTCCAAGGTGTTCCCGGCTGTTTCAGCAAGCAACGTCTATGACCTGACAGTGCAGGATGCCGGGGCGCCGGGCGGCGCGGTGTCCGCAAGCCGTTCTGTTTCCGTCACGGTATTGCCCCGCCGCTTCTGGGGTGTGGCCGACGCCGCCGCACTCGGCAGCGCCGGTGTGGTCGCGCTCGCTGGCAGCGAACTGAGCAGTGCTCGGGCAAAGAGCCTGACCGTCGAAGGTGGCGCCGCGCCGGGGAAGTACGCCTATTACGCCTACCCTGCCTCGCTGGGCGATCCCGCCAGCTACAAGATCTATGGCTTCGACGAGGTGCCGGTCAAAACCACCGTCAGCGTGACGACGGCTGCGGGCGCCACGCTCAGCTACATCGTCCTGCGCTCTCCCAACAAGCTGACCGGCTCGATCCCGGTGGAGATTTCGTAATGCCCAAGCTTGCCTCCCCCGCAACACCTGCGGGTGACTTTCCCGTCGTCGGCGAGGCCGACCTTCAGGGCGGATACCGCGCTGTAGCTACGCTCGCTGAGCGTGACGCTATTCCGGTCAGCAGGCGCAAGAGCGGCATGCAAGCTTACGTGCGCGAGACCGATCGAACCTATGTCCTCTCAAAAGACGACGGCAATGCCGCCGATCCGGGCACCTGGGCGGAAACGCTGACCGACACCTTCTTCGGGAAACTGCGCCGGGAAAGCAGCCCCTCTGGCTCTCGCTGGCGAATCGGTAACCGTGTGTACGGCACGCTGGACGCGGCAGTGGGGTTCTACTTCCGCAAACTTCGTCTCCCTGCAGCTGCGACCGTGGATGATAATACGGGTATGGCGCTGGCAGATCGCCTGCTCTCCAGCCCGGTCGGCTCGTTCCTGCGCCGCCCCGCTGGCGAAACCGCCGGACCCGGCAGCACCCTGCGCGTCAAGATCGGCAACCGCATCTATGCCACGGTGGATGCGGCCAACGGTCTGTTCCCGCGTAAGCTTACCCTGCCGATGACCAGCAGGTTCGAAGACGGATCGGCGATTGCCGGCCGTCTTGTGGGTGCCAACGCCGGAGACAAGATCAAGGGCTTTGGCGGTGAGCCGGGTATCGGCGGTTCGATCCGCTGGCGCATCGGCAACCGCCTCTACGCCACGCTCGATCGCGCCAGCGGCTTCTACCCGCGCAAGGCGACGCTGCCTGCCAGCGCGAAGGTCGATGACGATCTCACCAGCACGCTCGCCTCGCGTCTCGTCGCCGCCGGTGTCGGCGCTTACTTCAGACGTCTGACCACCGAGAATGGCGGCGTCGTTCGCCTGCGCTGGAAGAACCGGCTGCTCGGTCAGTACACCAAGGCCAGCGGCTTCATGTGGACACGGCAGACGCTGCCCATCGATTGCAAGATCGCCGATCAGCCCGGCGTCAATCTGGTCGACCGCCTTTCTGGCTCCGGCCGCGCCGCCAGCGCCAACGCAAGCTACATCGCCATGGCCGCTGTGATGGCGAATGGGAGGGTCCAGATCACTTCGCGCCGCCGTTCCGACAGCGCGCTGATCCAGATCACGCCCGCTTCGGCGCTGGGAAGCTACCGCAATCCGGTGCTCACCTCGGACGACAAGGTGCTATTCGACAGCGATAGCGACGGACGCATGATGTATGCTCCGGCTTCGGGTGGGCCGATCTGGCCGGTCGATCCCTACGACATTATCGACTGCTGGGGCGACAGCCTCACTGCAGGTGCAGGCTCGGTAGGGTCAGGGGCGGGTCAGGGGCCGTTCCCCAAGCAGCTGTTCGATCGTATCGGCTCGCTGATCATCTCCGCCGTGAACAACCGCGGTGTCGGCGGTCAGATCTCGCAGGAGATCGAGGCACGCCACGGCGGTACCCCAGCCCTGATCACGGTCACGGGCAATCAAATCCCGGCTTCGGGCCCGGTGACAGTCACGGCCTACGACGTCGATCTTCTGCGGGGTTCCGGCGTTTCTGGGATTTTGACGCGCACCGGCACCCTAGCAGGCGTACCGGGTACGCTTTCGGGCAGCGGTGGCGGTACGGTCGGGCAGTCCACCTATACCTTCACGCGCACCGCCGCAGGTGGTGTAGTCGCCTGCCCGCCGAACACGCCGTTTATCCCCGATCAAGGCGTGGAAAGCCGACCAAGGGTGCAGATCTTTACCTACGGTCGGAACGACGGGACAAGCGCCGCAGGGACCAATGCGATCCTCGCTGCGCTGGCGGCGGGCATCGCCTATCAGACCGCTTACCTGCCGCGTTACCTTGTCGGCGGCACGCTTGCCGCGCCCGGCGAGAACCTGACGCCGTTCAATACCCAGCGGGACGCGATCGCGGCGGCGCATCCGGGTCGCTTCGTCGATCTCAACGCAGTGCCAACCGCCGGGGAGATGGCGATCATCGGCTTCGTCCCGGACAGCTACGGTGCCTATTCGAACGGGCGCACCGACGCGCAGGATCTCGCTGCAGGCTACGTCCCTTCCGGCATGCGATCCGGCGCGACCACCGGCAACGGCGATTTCCTGCACCTCAACAACTTCGGCTACGCTCTTTGGGCGCTGCGCTACTACCGCGCGATCGTCTCCATGGGCTGGTTCCCCTCCCTTCCGATTATCTGAGGAGACTGACATGCCTGATTATGGCCTCGATATTGCTATCCCCTTTGCTGGCGATCCCGATCCCTCGCTGCCGTGGGCAGACGATGATGACGCGCTCCTCGTCCCCGGCAGTCTCGCGCTTTTCGATGCATCTCACTCGGCCTCCCCTCTGCCGGCCGGAGTCCCCGTCTCAGGTGCTGATGTTCCGAATATCGCGTGGAAACGGTTCCGTGATGCGGTCGGCGCGGCGGTCTTTACCGGAAGGATCGACAACGGCACGATCGGACAGGCGGGCACTACTCTGACAGTGACCGCCTTGGCGGCCGGGTCCATCGTGACGGGCCAAGTCATCACCGGCACCGGCGTCTTGGCGAGCACATTTGTGGCGTCTCAGGTTTCTGGGACGCCGGGCGGGGCGGGTGTCTATACGGTTAACTTCTCGCAATCTGTAGCTTCGGGCACAATCACGGCCACGGCCATCGACGCCGCTTCGGGGGCTTTGACGATGACCGGCGTTGCTGATCAGGCGGGTATCATCATCTCGGAACGAACCCCTCGTGGTGGCCTTCACACCATCGTCAGCCAGACGAATGATACGGTGAATGCCAACTTCAAGGGAATCCAAGCCAAAACGGCTCTAGCCAACTACATCACTGCAAATCGGGGACATTCGTTCTATGTGTCACAGTGGAGGCGCATTACCCGAGGCGCGACCGCGCCTTCTACGCAATCCGCGATCCGTGGCGGCATCGGTAACGGCGGCACCAACTACATCACCCAACTTTTGCAGGCGCACACCACGGGCTCAATGCAGTCAGCCGTGAACCCCATTGCTAGTTTCACAGACATGCCAGTCCCGAACGTTGGCTCAACTGGTTTGGTCTTCAACGCTGATGGTGCAGCCGGTCCGGGTAATGGCAATACTGCGCTGGTGATCGCCCTGAATTATTGGGGCCTCGCGGGATCCTACGGGTCGGCCGCAACCTACGGCAACAAGTCGGCAAGCTACGTGGCCTATCGCTCGTACATCGAAGACCTGACCGTTTCGGGACGGACCTTCGAACAGGTTCGCGCGCTCGACTATGCCCTCTATCAGGCAGCCTTCGCTGCTGGCGGACGGTATGCCGGCGATACCTTCACGGCTCCGGCGATCTGAATTGAGTACCGCGCCGCCTTCCCAGCGGCGCAATCCCCCTTTACGGAAGGGGGTCTCGGATGTCCCCACATCTGAAACCAGCGAGCCTGCACTCGCACTCTGACGGGCCAAGCGCCTGTCCCATCGAGTACCCTTCCGCGTCTAGGCGCGGGAGGGACATCGTGCAGGAAATCCAACATGTCTACCCCTTTTGTTCTCGTATCCCCCACTGCTCCCGTCGCCGGTTACATCGGCGGAAAGCGCAACCTTTCCAAGCGCATTTGCGCCATCATCGAGCGCACGCCGCACTCCAGCTATGCGGAGCCTTTCGTGGGCATGGGCGGCATCTTTCTGCGCCGCCGGCGGCGCCCGCGCGCGGAGGCGATCAACGACATTTCCGGCGACGTCGTGGGCCTGTTCCGCTGCCTTGCCGAACACTACCCCTACCTCGTCGATATGCTGCGTTTCCGCGTCACGAGCCGGGCCGAGTTCGAGCGGCTGCTCGGGCAGGATCCCGATCGCCTGACCGATCTGCAGCGCGCCGTGCGATTCCTCTACGTCCAGCGCCTGGCATTCGGGGGCAAAGTGTCGGGGCGCAGCTTTGGCGTCGATGCTTCCAGCCCGGCACGCTTCGACGTTGGGAAGCTGGAGCCGATGCTCGCGGATCTCCATGACCGCCTGCAGTCCGTCGTCATCGAGCGCTTGCCCTATGCGGACTTCATCCGACGCTATGACCGGGACGGCGCGCTGTTCTACCTCGATCCGCCCTATTGGGCCTGCGAGACCGACTACGGCAAGGACCTCTTCAGCCGCGACGACTTCGCTGCGCTCGCCGAGCAGCTGGCGGGCATCAAGGGCAAGTTCCTCATGTCGCTGAACGACAACGAGGGCGTGCGCGAGACGTTCGGCCGCTTCACCATCGGCGCGATCGACACGACATACACGGTCGGGGCTGCATCGCGCCGGGCGCGCGAGGTGTTGATCAGCAACTTCGCGCTGCCCGCTAACGACAATTAATCAATACCCCGCTCCTTTACAGGAGCGGGGGAAAACCAATAGTCCCAGTTTGCGTTACAAAACGTATCAAATGTTCACTTGTGCGCGTTCATATTAATGAATCGAATACCAAAAAGTGCAATCTGCAATCGTTGCGCTGGGAGAATTCACCATACCATTTGCGATCCGAAACTGATTACTTCCGATTAAGTAGGTTAACAAACGGGGGTAATAATGATTCGTTTTACTACTGAAGCGCCGGTCCTGACCAAACGAGAAGTCCAAGTCGTCCGTTTAGTCGCTGACGGATACTCGGCAAAGGAAGCAGCGTTGAATCTGCATATCGCGCCTTGCACGGTGGAGCGGCATATCGAGAATGTTCGGCTGAAAACGCGGGCACGAAATCGGGCACACATGATCGCGCACGTGGTATCGGGCGGTCTGATCTAAACCCGATCGCTGACTGCGTTCAGGGGCGCACGCCGATCCATGGTCCTGCACAGACAAAGGTGAGGTTAGGTCCCCTGATAAAATGCGCGGGGCTGCATTTCGCTAATCGCTCAGCGAAATGCAGCCCCGCGAAAGACGGTGATCCTCGCGCCATGGTCCCACCATGGCGCGCACTGCAGATCCCGAACAGCTTACCGGCGAACTGATCCAGCTGGGCACCGTGGCCTCTGTGGACCACGGTGCCGCGACCTGCACTGTCGAGATCGGCGACCTCACCACGGGCGACCTGCCATGGCTCGCATGGCGCGCCGGTCGTGTGAGAATCTGGGCACCGCCTTCCTTTGGCGAACAGTGCGCTGTGCTCTCGCCAGAAGGTGATTTGGCCAACGGCTTGGTCCTGCCGGGCCTGTGGTCCGATGGCAACCCCGCGCCCTCTTCCGATCCCGACCTGTTCCTGATCGTCTTCGATGACGGGGCGGAGATCTCGTACCACTTCGCCACGCACAAGCTGACCGTCACGCTACCCGCCGGCGGCATGGCGGACGTAACCGCGCCCGGCGGCCTGACGATCAACGCAGACGTCACGATCAACGGCAACGTCACGATTGACGGCAAGGCCGAAGCTTCGGAAGACGTCATTGGCGGCGGCATCAGCCTGAAGAGCCACAAGCACACTGGTGTTGCGGCCGGCGGCGCCCAGACCGGGGCGCCCGTCTGATGGCGAGCATGTCCCGCACCACCGGAGCCGCGATCGACGGCCTTGCCAGCATCAGGGAATCGCTGGACGACATCATCAAGACGCCGATCGGCACGCGCGTGGGCCGCCGTGAGTACGGCTCGCAGGTTCCTGACCTGATCGACAAGCCCATGGATGCGCCGAACATTCTGCGGATCTATGCCGCCAGCGCGCTCGCGATCACTCGCTGGGAAGATCGCGTTCGCCTTCGCCGCGTCACCCTGACCGCCGGCGCCACCCCCGGCGCCGCCACCCTCAACATCATCGCCGACCGTACGGACACCGCTTCTGCGGCGGCTCGCGTCAGCCTCGCTTTGTCTCTCTAGCCCCAAGGATCTGCGCAATGCCCTTCAAGCATGGAATCACCGTTACCGAGATTGTCGAAGGCGCACGCACGCTGACGGCAGTGTCCACCTCGATCATCGGACTCGTCGCGACCGCGTCCGACGCTAGCGCCGCCGTCTTCCCGCTCGACCGCCCGGTGCTCATCACCGACGTCGAGACCGCGATCGGCAGCGCCGGTGTCGAAGGCACACTCGCCAAAGCCCTGCGTGCTATCGCCGACCTGACGCGCGCGATCGTCGTCGTCGTGCGCGTCGAGGAAGGGGCTGACGCTGCCGAGACCGCCAGCAAGGTCATCGGCACCACAACTGCCGACGGACAGAAGACCGGCATGCAGGCGCTGCTGGCCGCGCAGGCGCAGCTGGGCGTGAAGCCCAAGATCCTCGGCACCCCCGGCCTCGAAACGCAGGCCGTCACCACCGCGCTCGCCGTGGTCGCCCAGAAGCTGCGCGGCTTTGCCTATGCCCGCGCGATCGGCGAGAACGTGGCGGCCGTCACCGCCTACCGCGCGAACTTCAGTGCCCGCGAACTCATGCTGCTGATGCCCGATTTCCTCGCATGGGATACGACGGCCAATGCAGCAGTGCCGCGCTACTCCGCTGCCAGCGCAATGGGCTTGCGCGCGCTCATCGACACCCAGACCGGTCCGCACAAGACCCTGTCCAACGTCGCTGTCAGCGGCGTTGTCGGCTTGACGAAGGATATTCACTGGGACATCGAGGACGCGTCGAGCGAGGCGGGTGTTCTCAATGCTTCCGAGGTGACCGCCCTCGTTCGCACCGATAGCGGCTATCGCTTCTGGGGCAACCGCACCACGGCCGAGGCCGAAAGTGCCTTCGTGTTCGAGAGCACTACGCGCGTCGCTCAGCTGCTCGCCGACACCATCGTCAATGGCATGCTGTGGGCCATGGACAAGCCGCTGACGCCCAGCCTTGCCAAGGACATCATCGAGACCATCAATGGTCTCTTCCGCCAGCTAAAGGCTGGCGGCGTGATCCTCGGTGCCAATGCCTGGTACAACGAGGCGAACAACGACGTCACCGCCCTCAAGGCCGGAAAGTTGCGCATCGAGTACGACTACACCGTGCCGCCGCCGCTCGAAGACCTCGGCTTCAACCAGCGCATCACCGACAGCTACTTCGCCGACTTCTCGGCGCAGCTGTCCGCTGACGCCTGATCCGGCCCGCCTCTCCCTTCCATACGATCATAGGAGCCCGCCATGGGAATGCCCCGCACCCTCAAGGACATGATGATGTTCAACGAAGGCGAAGCCTATCAGGGCGACGCCAAGACTGTGACCCCGCCCACCCTTACCCGCAAGATGGAGGGCTATCGCGGCGCTGGCATGAGCGGCGAAGTGCAGATGGATATGGGCCACGAGGCGATGGAGGCATCTTTCGTCTGCGGCGGCCCCATGCGGCAGGTCCTGCGCCAGTGGGGCACCCCCACGGTGGACGGCGTCTACATCCGCTTCGCCGGCAACTATCAGGCCGACGATACCGCCGACGTCGATCACATCGAAGTCATCATGCGCGGCCGCTTCTCGGAGATCGAGATGGGCGATCAGGAAGTGGGCGAGGCGAGCGAGTTCACCACCACCATGGCGGTCGCCTACCTCAAGATCGTCTGGAATGGCCGCACCGAGATCGAGATCGACCCGCTCAATATGATCGAGGTGGTCGATGGCGTCGATCTCCTCGCCGAGCGCCGCGCTCTCATGGGCCTGTTCTGACCCACACGGCCCGGCCGCGCGCCGGGCCTCCTCCTTTTTCCCTGATTCCCGGAGTTCATCACCATGACCGATACCCCCGAAGCCCGTCGCGACGTTGCCGTCGTCACCCTCGATACCCCGATCGTACGCGGCGAGCAGACGATCGCCTTCCTCGAACTGCGCAGGCCCAAGGGCCGAGCGCTCAAGGGCATCTCCCTTGTCGATCTCGGCCAGCTGAAAGCCGATGCGCTGCACATGATCCTGCCGCGTATCACCAACCCCACGATCAGCCCGGCCGAGGCCATGGATCTCGACACGGCGGACCTGCTCGCCTGCGGCGTGGAGATCGGCGGTTTTTTGCTGCAGAAGTCGCATCGCACGGATGTCCTCGCACAGTAGACGACGCGATGGCGGATCTGGCGGTCGTGTTCCACTGGCCGCCCGGTGCGATGGACGAGATGGATCTCTCCGAAATCATGGGCTGGCGCGCGCAGGCCGCGCGCCGCTCGCAGCCTCCTGAAAAACCCGGAAAGAAGTAATGGCGGACAGGAATCTTCGTCTTCAGGTCATCCTTGAGGGGCTCGACAAGCTGACCGCGCCCCTCAAGTCGATCACCGGCGCGTCATCCGCCGCGCGCCGGGATCTGGCGAAGACCGCCGAGGAACTGCAGCACCTCGACAAGCTGCAGAAACAGATCGGCAGCTTCAAGGCGAAGGAGGCCGCGTTCGGCGCGGACACCCGCAAGCTGCAGGAGACCAACGCGCGGCTGACCGAGTTGCGCGCGCAGATCGACGCGACCGACAAACCCACCAAGGCGCTGGCGAAGGACTTCGCCCAGGCAGAGCGGCAGGCCGCCGCGCTGACCGCCCGGCTCGATGCCGGCGGCGCCGAACTGCAGCAGCTGTCTGCCAAGCTGTCGGCCGCCGGCATCGACGTCGCGGATCTCGCACGGCACGAGGATCGCCTGTCCGAACGCACCGAACAGGCGAACCGCGCCCTGCGCCAGCAGACTGCCCAGCTGGAGCGGGTCAACAAAGCGAAGCGCAACTCCGACAAGCTCAACGACATGAGCACCAAGGCGACCGGCATGGGCCTTGGCATGGTCGGTGCTGGCATTGCGACCGCCGCGCCCGTGGTCGGCGCGGTGAAGCAGGCGATGACACTGGAGAGCGCCATGGCGGACGTCTCCAAGGTCACCAACATGACCTCGCCGCAGATCCAGCAGATGTCGACCGACTTCATCGACATGAGCGAGAAGATCCCGATGGCCGCCAACGAACTGGCGACGATCGCCGCCGCCGCCGGCGCCGCCGGTGTCGGCATGGACAAGTTCGGCAAGCCGATGGCCAATCAGCGCCAGCAGCTGCTGGAGTTCACGAACGACGCGGCCGAGATGGGCGTCGCCTTCGATATGACCGCCGATCAGGCAGGCGAGACGATGGCAAAGTGGCGCACCGCATTCGAACTGCCGCAAGCGGGCGTGCGCGCGCTCGGCGACGGCGTCAATGCGCTGACCAACCGCTTCGGCGGCAAGGCCGCGAACGTCACCGACATCATCACCCGCATCGGCCCGCTGGGCAAGGTGGCGGGCCTCGCCGCGCCCGAGATCGCCGCGCTCGGTTCCACGCTCGATTCCATCGGCATCCCGAGCGAGGTTGCCGCCACCGGAATCAAGAACACGATGTTGGCGCTGACCAAGGGTGAGGCGGCAACGAAGAGCCAGCAGGCCGCCTTCGACGCGCTTGGGCTCAGCGCCACCGACGTCGCCAAGCGCATGCAGACCGACGCGGCCGGGGCGATCACCGACGTCATGCAGCGTATCGGCAAGCTGGACGCGGACAAGCAGTCCGGGATCCTGACCCAGCTGTTCGGCTCGGAGAGCGTCGCCGCGATCGCGCCAATGCTCACCAACCTCGATGGCCTCAAGCAGCGCCTAGCCCTCGTCGCGGACGCCAGCGAGACGGCGGGCTCGATGCATGGGGAATTCCTCAACCGCATCGCCACCACGGAAGGGGCCGTCGGCCTTGCTGGTAATGCCCTGTCGGGCCTCAACATCACGATGGGCAAAGCCCTGCTGCCGACCGTCGTCAAGGTCGCGGGCATGGTGCAGTCCGCCGCCAGCGCCTTTCGCGGGTGGGCGCAGGAGAACCCGGTGCTTGCCAAGGGCATCATGATGTTCCTCGGTATCGGCGCCGGGCTGTTGATCCTGCTTGGCGGCATTGCCCTTGCCTTCGCCGCGCTGACCGCCGCAGCCGCGCCGCTCGGTATCGCCCTCCTGCCGCTGCTCGGTATCGTCGCTGCTATCGCGGCCGTCGCCGCAGCCGCTTACCTGATCTACGACAATTGGGGGGCGATCACCGCGTGGTTCGGTTCCCTATGGGAGCAGATCAAGGCGCTGTTCGCTGGCGCCCTCGCGTTCATCGTCAAAGCGTTTCTGGGCTTCACGCCGCTGGGGCTGATGATCCAGGCATTCGCCCCGGTGCTCGGCTACCTGCGCTCGCTCAATTTCACGGAGATCGGCCGGAACCTGATACAGGGGCTGATCAATGGCATCGTCGGCATGCTCGGAAGCCTCAAGTCCACGGTGATCAACACGGCCAGCGCCGTCGCGAACTGGTTCAAGTCGAAGCTGGGCATCCACTCGCCATCCCGCGTCTTCGCCGGCCTCGGCGGCTTCGTCATGGCGGGGCTCGATCAGGGCCTTGCCGCGAACACCTCCGGGCCGCTGTCGCGCATCACCGATCTATCGGGCCAGATGACCCGCGCGCTTGCGGTCGGCGCCGGGGCGGGAACCATCGCCGCCGCCGGCATCACGCCTGCCGCCGCGCAGAGCGCACCCGGCGCGGCGGGCGCTGCTGTCGCGTCGGGCAACACCTATCACATCAACATCACCGTCGGCGCCGGCGGCAGCGCGCAGGACATCGCCGAGGAAGTTCGCCGGGCGATCGAGGAAATCGAGCGCGAACGGCGAGGCCGCGGCTTCGGTGACGACGGTAACTGAGGACGATTTTGCATGCACCTGATGGCCCTCGGCATGTTCCTCTTTCAGCTTGGAACGCTCCCGTTCGATGAACTGCAGCGCAAGATGGACTGGCGCCATGCACGCGCGCCGCGCATCGGTGCCGGCGATGCCACCCAGTTCGTCGGCCCCGGCGACGATGCTGTGACGCTTTCCGGCGCCGTCTACACGGAACTTTCGGACGGTGCCGTCTCGCTGGACGATCTGCGCGCGATGGCGGCAACGGGCGAAGCGTGGCCGCTCGTATCCGGCAGCGGCCGGGTCTACGGCAACTTCGTCATCACCGCGATCGACGAGCGCCAGACTTATCTTATGGCAGACGGCTCTCCGCGCCGGATCGACTTCGGCATTGATTTGCTCGGCGTGGACGACCCCGCCGCAACCGCCAGCGAGGCGGCCGACGCATGAGTTACGCCGTCAACAACATCCCCGACTGGCGCGTGACGCTCGACGGCGTCGATCTGTCCGATCGCATCCGTCCGCGCCTCGTCTCGCTCACCCTTTCCGAAAAGCGTGGGGACGAGGCCGATCAGTTGGACATCGTCTTGAGCGATCATGACGGCATGCTGGCGATCCCCCCTGAAGGCGTTGTGCTGCGCCTGCAGCTGGGCTGGCTGCAGGGCCGCGACGTGACGCCGGGGCTGATCGACAAGGGCAGCTTCAAGGTGGACGATGTCAGCCACAGCGGCCCGCCCGACCACATCACCATCCGCGCTCGCGCTACCGACTTCACCAGCGAGATCCGCAATCGCCGGGCGCACAGCTGGTCGAACACGACGCTGGGTGCCGTGCTGCAGGAAGTCGCCGGGCGCAACGGCCTCACGGCCCGCATCGCGCCCGCTCTGGCGTCGATGCCCCTTCCGACCATCAGTCAGAGCCGGGAAAGCGATGTTGCGTTTCTGCGCCGCCTCGGGCGGGAAAATGACGCGGTCGCCACGATCAAGGACAAGCATCTCGTTTTCGCGCCGAAGGGCGCCGGGCAGACCAGCACCGGCGTAGCGCTACCTGGCCTTTCCATCCGCCGGCGGGATGGCGATCGGCATAGCTGGCAGCGCCAGAAGCGTGACGGGCAGGAAGGTGTCTCGGCCAGCTGGCACGACAAGAAGGCGGCGAAGCGCCAGACCGTCACGGTCGGCAAGTCGGACGGGGCGAAGAAGCTGCGCAAAGTCTATCCGGACGAGGCGTCGGCAAAGCGCGCGGCGGCGGCGGAAACCGCGCGCCTGAAGCGCGCGCCCGCGACGTTTGGCATGACCCTCGCGCTCGGCCGGGCAGATGCCTACCCGGAAGCGCGCGTCACCGTCAGCGGGTTCAAGGCAGGCATCGACGGCACGACATGGCTGATTTCTGAGGTGACCCACCGGCTGGACAAAGGCGGTGGGTTTCGGACTGACCTCAGGATGGAAACTGCCCCCTAGCCCAGCAACGCAGCTTTCTGCTGGTTGAACTCCTCGCGTGTAAGGAGGCCACGGTCTAACAGACCCGCCAACTTTTCCAGTTGTTCTGTCGGCGTTATCGAAGCGGAGGCGACGACTGGCGCCCGTGATCTTTTCACTCCGGCCTCGACCACCTCGCGAAGTTGCTCAAAGATTTTGTTCTGCTTACCGCCCTTAAATAGAACCGTATTCTCGTCTTTAGTCGCCGCAATTATGCCGCCGCGACTTTCCACCCCGCCGACGATGGAAAATTGAATATATCCCGATGTCAGCATGTTCGCTGGCTTGAACTGAACGGCCGCAATGCTTCCGAAGGGAATGCGTTTATCCCCCTTCAGGCCGTGAAGAGAGAAGGACACCAGACCCTTACGCCGGATGACAATGCCATCATCGGTAACTTCGACGTTTGCTCCGTAGCCTTCGTAAATTTGCCCCACGTTACACCCCTTCATTTCCATCAATCATCCGGCCAAATTTCATCTGGATAGAAATCTGGCTCCGACACTGGCTCGTCGAAGATCTCCTCCGCTTCGACCAGCATTGAATTGGTCAGCTTCGGGATCTCCCCATCAAACGACACGCGGATCCATGCACCAAAGTCAGCTTTGCGCTGAAATACTGCCTGGACGTCGGCGGCCCCCAACAGTCCACCCACCCGTGGCGCTCGCTCCGCGCTGATGTAACCCAACTGCACGTCACGCACCGAGAGCACCGCTATGGCGTGGCGATCATGTTTGTTCTTCGGTTCAGGGACTAGCCTCACCGGCTCACCCGGCTCGCACAGAAGGATTTCAAACTGGCGGTTCGAACCGTCTGCGTTCGGATGCGGAGCGCCTACGACCGCAAGCGACATAGCGGGAATAGATGTCATCCTTGGAAGCTCACGCTCTGCGGAATACGCCGGCTACCCGGCCAATGACATGAAGGTCCGCGCCATTCGCGATCTCCGTCGGCACCGCCGGGTTGTCCGCCATCAGCTTGTACGTTCCATCGGGCATTTTACGGACGCGCTTGATTGTGCCGAAGCCTGCAAAATCTAGCGCCCAGATACCTTCTTGCCGATCGATAGTACGCTGCGATCGGTCGATCATCACAATGTCCCTATCGTTGATCGTAGGGTACATGCTGTCGCCTTGAGGCTTCACAATCGAGAGATGTGCAGCGGGAGATTGCGTGAAATTGCTCACCCACTCTTCAGGAATCCACCTATCAACGCGCTCCAAAGCGTGTTCGTCGAGAAAGCCCGCCCCCATTCCCAGCGATAGGTCGATTTCCTCGACCCGCACCAAACCCATCTGCTCAGCGATTTCAGCAGCCGAGGGGGGGATGAACGCATCTTCCGCCGCGTCGTCCACTTCGCCCGTCAGGTACGCGGCAGTTGTCCGCAGCAGACGCGCGATTTTGTGTAGATGACTAGATCCGGCGGACTGCCCGGTCACGATCTTCCCGATCGTGGCTTGGCTAACTCCGACTTCACGCGCCAACGATGACTGAGAGTAGCCCAGATCCTTCATTCTTTCGGCTACGCGGTCTGGCTTGATCATTGGCGCACCCTACAACTTTGGTAATTTTTCGAAATCATACAATGCCTATTGACCTATCTAAACCCATGGTTGTAGATCGGTGTCATGACACAGGTCGTTACCCCTTTTGAGGCCCTGAAGATGGGCGTAGCCCATGTTGGAGGGCAGTCTGCGACGGCCCGCATTTGCGGGGTTTCGCAGACTGCAGTGTGGAAATGGCTTCAGAGCGCTAAGCGCCTTCCGGCTGAGCACGTACTTTCAATGTCAGAAGCCACCGGCATTTCGCCTCATCTGTACCGCCCTGACATTTACCCACTTTCCCTTGTTATCGAGGAGCCTGATTACACCGAAGAGTGTAGCCCGGTTCTATCGACAAAGCTGACGCCCGTCGCTTGCGATCATCCGCTCAAAACGCAACGGAAGGATGTGGCATGACAAAGCCTCGCGATCCCGTGTCGTTCTCAATGGCGATTACGACGGTGGCCGGTTTGATCGGTTGGAAGAAAGCCGCTGAGGTGACCGGCCGCGCCGAGCGGACAGTCCAGCACTGGAGCGAAAGCGACAATCACGGCACGCCGACGCTTCACCAAGCCATCGCCCTTGATCGCGCCTACATCGCCGCTGGCGGGGGATATGCGCCAATTTCCGATAGTTTTTCCCGTCAGATCGAGGTCGCCATGGCGGAGCAGGACGCCTGCCGGCTTGCTCTTGCTGACGACGTCGCCCTGTTCTCCCGCGAGGCGGGCGACGCAGTAGGCCGCTGCATTCAGGCTCTCGCGCCAGGCGCATCGCCCGCGTTGATCCAAGCTGCCATCCTTGAGACCGAAGAAGCTGACGCGGTAGTTCCGCGCCTCCTCGGCCGTCTGAAAGCCCTTCTACCCGGCAATGGGGCCGGGCGCGAAGCCTATGGGGAAACGAAGTAATGTCGGGGCGACGGGTACAACTCCCTCACGTCAACTGCCCGGCCTGCGGAGGCAGGGCATTTGCGAAGACGGCAGGCAAGAAAAGCCTGCTGTTCAAAGAACTCTACTACGCGTGCCGAAATCCGGATGCGTGCGGCCATGAGTTCGTAATCGAACTGATGGCGACCCGGTCTACGAAGCCGAGCCGCTACCCAGCACCGCTGCATAAGCTGCCGATGACGACGTGGCGGGACGCCGCGAACGATCGCGCTGCCAACGATGACGGTCCCCCCACCGAACCGGAATCAAGCGCGACCGTCACCTGAACTGACGGCCGCGCCGAACTGACCTTCTGATCCTGATGCCTTCGAACCCGGCTCGCTTCCGGGAACGCCCCAGCTTTGTCTACTTACCGGAGCCTTCTCCATGCATCTCACTCACCATAGCCACTTCGGCGCGGTTCTCCAGCAGCCCCACCAGCGGCCGGGCTCAACGCCCTCTCTGCTCGCCGCATGGTGCGATCTTTCGCGCAGCCTGCCGTATGACATCCGCCGCGATACCATCGCGCTGTTCTTCTGGACCCCGACACTGCTGGAAGCCTTCGCCCTCGCATGGGTGATGCTGCCGTGATTCAGATTTCCCAGCTTATCCGCGAGGGCCGCGACGCCGTCATCGCCGAGAAATTCCGCGAAGGTCGCCCCGCCACCAATCCCTACGGCCCGACATCGAAGCGCCACGTGTTCTGGCAGCGCGGCGCCGACGAAGCGCGCACTCGCGCCGACGCCGTCCTGCAGATCGGAGCCTGATCCATGGACATGCGCGAAGACATTCGCCGCGCCTTGCTGCCGCTGCTCAAGGCCGATTTCAAATGGAAGAAGCAGACCGGAACATGGCTGCGTCAGGGCAAGTGCCCGGATTGCAACGAGCATTCGGTATTCACCCATGAGCAGAACCCGTGGGTAATGAGTTGCGAACGCACCAACAAGTGCGGTTGGCAGCGCTCCTCCCGCGATCTTTATCCCGAGATCTTCGACACGTGGTCGAACCGCTTCAAGGCTACGCCGGAGAACCCGACCGCCGCAGCGGATGCCTATCTCAGCGATGCGCGCAGGCTCAACCTGCTCGGCATGCGCGATGCATATTCGCAGGAATATTATCGCGACGAGGCGCGCCGGATCGGCTCAGCCACCGTCCGCTTCCCGCTCCCCGGCGGCAGCTGGTGGGAACGCCTGATCGACCAGCCCGGTCGGTTCGACCGCAAGGCCCGCTTCGCCCCCGGCAAAACCTACAAGGGGCAGGCGTGGCAGCGGCCCGACGTGTCGATCGAGGACATGGCGAACGCGCCTAGCATCTGGCTTGCCGAAGGCATCTTCAATGCATGGGCGCTGGAGCAGGCCGGGCAGCGCGCCGCCTCGACCATGTCGAGCAACAACTACCCGGCCGAATTCCTGCGGCAGCTGCGCACCCACATCGCCGCGTCGGATACCCCGTACCGCAAGCCCAAGATCGTCTTCGCCTTCGACGTCGGCGCGGCAGGCACCAAGGCGAGCCACGAGTTCGTGGAGCGGGCCAAGAAGGAAGGGTGGGACGCCACCGCCGCCCAGCCCATGGGCGAGGACGAGAACGGCAAGGAACTCGACTGGAACGACCTGCTCGTCTTCGAACGCCTGGGCGAAGCGGAGCGGGCCGAATACCTATGGCACGGCAAGGTGCTGCTCGCTGCGAATGCCCAGGAAAAGGCGTTCCTGATCTGGGACAAGCACCGCTGGAACAGCTTCCACTTCACCTTCGGCAGCCGCACGTACTGGTGCTCGATCGACATCTCGGTCGTGCAGGAAAAGATCGACGAGTACCGCAAGGGCCGCACCCGCGAATTGAAGGAGATCGACAAGGACGAGGAAGCCGCAATCCGCGAGAAGGCCTCGCTGGAAGCGCTTTCGGTCGAGGAGATCGCCAACTGCGCCTTCCGCGTCCTGTACCGCCAGCGGGACGAGGCGACGGACGAGACCAAGTTCTACCTCAACATCAGCTACCCCAGCGGCAAGCGTCCGTCGGTGAAGGGCGATTTCACCGCTGCCCAGCTGCGCAAGGCATCGAACTTCGAAGATCGCCTCTTCGCCTTCGGCGGCGTCTGGACCGGCAGCGGCCTGCAGCTGACCCGCATCCTGCAACAGCAGACGCCGGACCTGCCGGACGTGCGCCCGCTCGGTTTCACCGGCTACTGCCGTGATTCCCAGACCTATGTATTCGGCCCGATCGCCGTCGCCGGTGGCCGCGTCTACAAGCCGAACGAGAACGAGTTCTTCCAGATTGGGAAGAAGGCCCTCAAGTTGGGCACGTCGGAAAAGCTGCTCGATATCGACTATGACGCGGACCAGCTGGACGTCAGCTGGCTCCCGCACCTGTGGACCGCCTACGGCCCGAAGGGCATCGTCTGCCTGACCTTCTACTTCGCCTCGCTGTTCGCCGAACAGATCCGCGCGGAGATGAAGAGCTTCCCGTTCCTCGAAATGCACGGCCTGCCGGGTACTGGCAAGACCACGCTGGTGGAGTTCCTCTGGAAGCTGCTGGGCCGTGAGAATTACGAGGGCTTCGACCCGGCCAAAGCCACGCCCGCCGCCATGGCGCGCAACCTCGGCAAGGTCGGCAACCTCCCCGTCGTCCTGATCGAGGGCGACCGCAGGGAAGAGGCCAGCCACGCCAAGCGGTTTGAGTGGGAGGAACTGAAAACCGCCTACAATGGCCGGTCCGTGCGCTCGCGCGGCGTCAAGAATGGCGGCATGGAAACCTTCGAGCCGCCTTTCCGTGGCGCCATCATCATAGAGCAGAACGAACCGGTGAACGCCTCGCGCGCGGTGCTCGAACGTATCATGTCGCTCGGCTTCGACATGTCGGGCTGGTCGCCAGATACCAAGGTCGCGGCCGAGAAGCTGGAACAGTGGCCGATCGAGAAGGTGTCCGGCTTCATCGTCCACGCCACCAAGCGCGAGGGCGAGGTTATGGCACGCTTCCGGCAGGCTTTCGCACAATACGAAGCCGAACTGCTCGGCATGCCTGCGATCCGCACCAATCGTCTCGCAAAAACGCACGGCCAGCTGCTCGCCTTCCTAGACGCCATGCGCAGCGTCGTGCCGCTCAGCGATGACCAGCAGGCCGCGACCGCCCGCTTCATCGTCGAGATGGCCACGACGCGGCAGACCGCCGTCAACAGCGAAGACCCCGTGGTCAGCCTGTTCTGGGAACGGTTCGATTACCTCGAGGAGAACGAGGACCGGGTCGCCACCATCGGCCACATCAACCACCATCGCCGCCACGACGAGGGCCTGATCGCCGTCCGACTGAACGAGATGGAGGCCCGCTGCGCTGACAAGCGCTTGGCACTGCCCACCCATGCCGAACTCATCCGGGCGCTAAAAACCTCGAAGAACCGCCGGTTCATCGAAGTCTGCCCGGTCAATTCCCGAAACGAGAACGTCGGCGCCGTCCGCTGCTGGATCTTCAAGGATGACAGCCGCGCCGCCGGTCACCGCAAATCCTGAAAACCGAAAGGACGATCATGCGTACCGTACCTTCGCTCCTGTCTATGCTGGACGATCCCGACACCGCCCAGCCGCCGCCGCTGCCCGCCCCTATCATGCCATGGGACTACATCCAGATGCGCCGTAAGGCCGCTGGACTTTCGATCGAGCAGGCTTCCAAGCCCTTCTGGCATCACAAGGAGCACCGGGCCGACGTCGAGCGCAACATGGCCCGGATCGAGACGGTCGGCTTCCGCGTGAAGCGGCTGTGGGACATGTCCCGGTCATTCCGCCTCAACCTGACGGTCTACCGCCAGCTGTGCGACACGCCGCCCGACCAGCACCCGCGCCTCTGCCGCGCCTGCGGGTGGGATGAGTGGTCCTCCCAATCGGATACCGATGGGTTCGATTGCACGTGGTCCGCCCTCGATCCCGAGATCTGCACCCTGTGCGAGCAGGTCGGCCGCCAGAAGTTTCGGCCCCGCCCGGCGAATTCCCAGCCTCACAACCACACCCCCGGCGCCGCCCAGCGCGCCGCCTGATCCAAGGAATCCTCTATGTCCGAAACGAACGCCACTGAAGACCGCCTGCGCCTGCTGATCGAGCGGGTGGAGCGCCTGGAAGAAGAGAAGAAGGGGATCAGCCAAGACATCAGCGATGTCTACGCCGAAGCCAAGGCCGTCGGGTACGACGTCAAGG
>NZ_JABXWS010000019.1:0-7792 GCF_015594425.1 Novosphingobium sp. HR1a | reverse complement strand
TCATGAAGGTGATCGTGAAGCTTCGCCGCATGCAGCCCGACGATCGCCGCGAAATGGACATGATCGTGGACACCTACAAGAACGCGCTGGGGATCGACTGACCATGCGCCGCCGTCCCAAGGACATGGTCCACCCGATCGCCTGCGCCTGTCGGTCCTGCGCCCCGCGCGCATGCCGCGACCGCCGCGTCGATATCGCCATCAAGGCCGCCACGCGCGCCCTGTTCCTGATCGCCGCCATCCTGATGATCCCCTTCATCATCGCCGGCGCGCTCGCCAGCGCGAAAGGAGACAACCGATGAGGTTTCTCTATCTCGAACCCGCCAAGGACTGGACCAACCAGTCAGTCGAGGAGCGTATGCGCCTGTGCGCGGAAGCCCTCTACGCCCATCAGCTGATCAACCCTCGCCAGTTCAACCAGATCACCACCGGCATCAATGACCGCGCTGATCGCCAGCGCGACCTGCGCACCCGCAATCGCATCGGCGCAACTGTGCGTCAGGGCGGTGCCGCATGACGATCGTCGTCTATGGCCCGCCAGCATGTGGCAAGACGCGCAACATGGATCGCCTCGCTCGACTGTTCGGAATCGACACGATCATCGATGACTGGAGCCCGAGGCGGCACGCCTTAACGCCCGGTGCGATCCACCTGACGCAGGAACATCCGGGAGACGTGCCAGCAGCCTGCTTTGCGTTCTCCGACCTCGCCTTGCCGTCGAGCGGCTCCCCGAGCGCAAAGCGCGTTTCTCCCATGGTTAGGAACCGCTGATGGCCTCGAAATGCCTTAGGTGTGCCGGAACCTTCCGCCTTGATCACGCTGGCTACGGGATGGACCCGTGTGACTGTTTCGGCGCCGAACCCACGGCAATCGGCGTCGATGGCGGCGCAGCTGACGGCGACATGTGCGCCGTCACCCTGCAGAGCCGCGACCTGACCGATATCAAGATCCTCGAGGTGATGAAATGCAGGCCCAGCGGCGTGATGACCTACGTAATCCGCAATATCCTCGCGGGCGAGCATGGATACCGGGGGTTGGCGACGTCTGCGGTGCGCACTCGCCTCAAACGAATGGAACGCGCTGGAATCGTGGAAACGGTTGGCTCCCCCTACGCGGTTCAGCTTTGCTGGAGGGCGCGCGGATGAGCGGCGAACTCACCGCCCGGCCAAAAGGGCAGAAGCGCCATCCATGGGATTGGTACGTGGAGGAGAAATGGGTCACGCATCGCCTGCTAGACGTGGTCGATCTGGAAGCGGACGTCACCTACCTCGATCCATTCTGCGGGCAGCTGCATATCCCCCAAGCCATGTCCGAGCGCGGCTTCACGCACGTCTACGGGACGGACCTTTTCGCGCGGGATCCCGGACACCGGCTATTCCTCGGACAGCATGATTTCTTTGGCGATCAGCGGCACCTGCTGGAAGCGTCGGGCCGGTTGTCGATCGTGATGAACCCGCCGTTCTCATTCCAGGACGGCAAGCTTAAGCGCGGCCTCGCGGAAAAGTGCATCCGGCAGGCGCTGTCGATCGCGACGCACAAGGTCTGCGCGCTCCTGCCGCTCAAGTGGCTCGCCAGCGAGGGCCGCTACCGCCTGTTCACGGACGAGACGCCGATCGGCGTGTGGATCCTGTGCGAGCGCCCGTCGATGCCGCCCGGCGACAAGATCGAGCAGCTGGGCGACAACGCCTACGATCACGGCAAGATCGACTACATGTGGGTGGTGTGGGACAAGAACTGCCCGCCCACGCGTGATTCCCGAGGAACGCCGTTTGCGCCGACCTACTGGATACCACCTCGCGAAAAGATCGCGACCAAGGCAGAAAGGAAAATGGCGGCGTGACCAGTCAACCGCCCGAAAGGCTACTGAAGATCAGCGAGGTCATAGCGCGGACCTCCCTGTCTCGCTCCCACATCTACGCCCTGATGAAGAGCGGCAACTTCCCGCCCCAGCGCAAGCTTGGCCACAAGTGCTCCCGCTGGGTCGAAACGGAAATAGACGCCTGGACCCGCGGTATCGCCGCTTGATCCCTCAGCGACCGGGTCGACCCGGCCCGGTCGCCGCAAACCGCATTGGCTGACCGATATGGATGGCCGCCGGCCACATATCCGCGAGCACGATATTCGCCCATTCTAGTGCAATCTCCCGCCGACGGGGCATATAGGCGGCGCGATTGTAGGCGCCCTCCACGTCATTTTCCGGCACATGCGCAAGCATCAGATCGATGATCGCCCGATCAGGTGACGCCGTCTTGTGCCCTGCAGACCTCCAAGCCCGCTCACAGCGCTCATTCATGATCGTGGAAAATGCTGATCGGAACCCATGCGGGACATGACGCTGATAGTATCCGGCCCGGATCAGCAATGCTCGCAAGGTATTCTCGCTCATTTGGCGGTGCACATGCCGATCGGACGGGAACACAAGGTCAAGGTCCCCGGTCAGCGGCTTCATCGCCGTCAGCACCTCGACGGCCTGCGGGGCCAGCGGCACAAGGTGGTCGCCCTCCTCGTCTTCCTTTCGCTCTAGGTCGCCTTTCATGCGATGCGCCGGGATCCGCCACAGTGGCTCCGCACCATGCAGATCCTCGAACTCTGCCCAGCGCGCACCGTTGATCTCATTCGATCGCACGGCTGTCAGGGCAAGGAATCGCATTGCCAGCTTGGTTTGCGCCCGGCACCGCTCCCCCTCGCAGTCTACCAGCATTTGCCGCAACGCCGGTAATTCTGTGATCGCGGGTTGACGCTTCGACTTCTTTTTCTTGGGAAGCGCAACCGCCAGACTGGCGGCAGGATCTCGCTCGGCCAAATTCTTGGCGATACCATAGACGAAGATGCCGCTGATCCGCTGCCGCACCCGATGCGCCGTCTCAACAGCATTTCGATCGACGATCTTTTCCAGCACAGCCAGAACCGCCGGCGCCTCAATGTCGGCAATCGGCAACTGGCCCAAGCTGGGAAAGACATCGTTTTCGAGGCTTTCCAGCACATCCTTTGCATGCACCTTCGACCACTGCTTGGCCTGCAGCGTATGCCATGCCCTGCCGACATCTTGGAATGTTGGCCGCGTATCGACTGGCGCCGCGCTGCGCGCGAATAGATCTGCAGGTTTCGGCTCCGTTCCTTTCGCCAGCATGGACTTCGCCATGTCTCGCGCATCCCGTGCATCCTTGAGCGAGATCGCGGGATAATTGCCGATTGTCAGCGTCTTCTGCGCCGGTTTGCCTTGAGCGTTGCGGCCGAACTGATAGTTCATGCGCCAGACCCGGCCGCCTGCAGCGGAAACATGCAGGTAAAGCTGCTCGCCGTCAGAAAGCTTGTAGGCCTTGCCGGTGCCCTTCGCCCCGCGAACCTTGGCGTCGCTCAGCGCCCCCATACCATATTCCCCGAATCGCGTACCATAGACTGAACCATATGGCAGAGCGGATGCATGAGAACAAACAGGGACAATTGTGGACGCATGACCCGCCTGAAAACGGCAATAATGCCCTGAAATCGGGCACTTACAGCGTCATGAGGAAAGGTAAGTGGCGGAGAGGGTGGGATTCGAACCCACGGTACGGTTTCCCGTACACTGCATTTCGAGTGCAGCGCATTCGACCACTCTGCCACCTCTCCGCTAGAAGATTTAGGCGGTGAAACCAAGTTCCACCGGGTCGGGAAGCGCGCCGTTAGCGGACCTGATCGCGCTTGCCAAGCCCTCATTTCACATTTTCGGGAACAGCCCCGCATGCTCGCTTGTTTGAAATGCCCATGAAACCTATATCTCGGCCATGAACAGAGCGTCATTCTTCTCGCCCCAGGCCGGGCGTGTCATCGACGCACCGCTGCGGACGCGGGCACGATTCGCCATCGGCGATGTCGTGCGCCACAGACTCCACGACTTTCGCGGCGTCGTCTTCGACATTGACCCCGTCTTCGCCAACAGCGAGGAATGGTACCAGGCAATCCCTGCCGAAGTACGGCCCAAGCGCGACCAGCCCTTCTACCACCTCCTCGCAGAGAGTGACGATTCCAGCTACGTCGCCTACGTCAGCCAGCAGAATCTGACCGGGGACGCCGATGGTGGGCCGGTCGATCATCCCTCACTGTCGCAGATGTTCGACGATTACGACAACGGCCGCTACCAGCTGCGCCCCGGCCTGGCGCACTGATTTCCCCCGTCGATACGGCTCAGAGCGCTGCGGAGGACCGATCGCCCTCGCCTGCCCGCTTCGTCAGCAGCCGGGCGATCGCCGAGGCGGGGACAGGCCGCGAGAACAGGTAGCCCTGCACTTCGTGGCAGCCGACCCGCTCCAGGAACTCGAGCTGTTCGGGGGTTTCCACGCCCTCCGCGGTAAGGCGCAGGCCGTTGGCGCGCGCCAGACCGACGATCGCTTCCACCAATGCCGCCCCGGGCACCGTATCGACTGCATTGACGAACGAACGGTCGATCTTGATCCGGTCCACCGCGATGTCACGGATATGGCTGAGCGAGGAGTAGCCGGTCCCGAAATCATCCAGCGCGCAGTGCACGCCAAGCCCGCGCAGGTCCGCAAGCGAGCGGGCGACTTCGCCGGAAGCCGCCATGAGCGCAGTCTCCGTCAGTTCCAGTTCCAGCCGCTCGGCGGTCACGCCGCCGTGCCCCAGCACCTCGCGCACGATCTCGACGAACTTGCGGCTGCGCAGCTGGATCGGCGAGACGTTGACGGCAACGCGCAGACCCGGCCAGGCGCGCGCATCCTGCACGGCGCGGCGCAGCACCCATTCACCCAGCACCGTGATGAGACCGCTCTCCTCGGCCGAGCGGATGAAAGCGCCGGGCGCGACGAGGCCCTGCTCGGGATGCTGCCAGCGCAGCAGCGCCTCCACGCCGACCATGCGGCGGTCTTCCAGCGACCAGATGGGCTGGTAGTGCAGTTCCAGTTGCCGGTCGCAGTCCGCCAGCGCCAGTCGCAGCTCCCGGTAGGTCTCCTCGCGCGAGCGGACGTCGTGGTCCATATCCTGCGTGAAGAAGACGTAGCGGCTGCGGCCGTCGGTCTTCGCCTTGTAGAGAGCGATGTCGGCCTTGCGGGTCAGTTCGGTGCGATCGAGGCCATCCACCGGGGAGACCGCCACGCCGATGCTGGCGCCGATGAATGCCTGCGAGCCGGCCAGGTCGAAGGGGCGCTCCAGTTCCGCGACGATGCGTGCGCAGATGCCTTCGATCGAGGCCCGCCCCTCCGGCTCGCCGATGAGGATGGCGAATTCGTCGCCGCCCAGCCTGGCGACGATGTCGTAGCCGCGCACTTCGGCGACCAGCCGCCGCGCCACCTGCCGGATCAGCGCATCGCCCGCCGGATGGCCGAGCGTGTCGTTGACCTGCTTGAAACGGTCGAGGTCGATGTAGAGCAATGCCAGCAGTGTGCGGTGCCGGCGCGAGCGGGCAAGCGCCTCGTCGAGCCGCTGCTCGAACATCGCCCGGTTGCCAAGGCCCGTCAGGTCGTCGTGCATGGCGCGGTGCTGCGCGTGGAGGCGGCTTTCCTCGAGGTCATGCGTCCGGCGGGCCAGACGGCTCGCCAGCACGAAGAGGACTACGGTGATCAGCAGCAGGACGATCGCCAGCGCCGGAGCCAGTGCCGCGATGACCTGGCTGCCGGGCGCGAAAGGTTGCCACACGAGGTAGCCCACGACGCGCGAGGCGCGGTCGTGGAGCGCTACCGAGCGCTGCCCGTTATTAGCGGGCGGTGCGAGGGCGAAATGCGCTCCCGCAAGGCCGTACTGCTCGGCCACGCCGCCGAAGAACTGGTTGTCGAGATAGACCACTGCGACATGCAGGGCTTCCGTTCCCGGCTTTTGCCGGAGCGTTCCGCTGTCGGTGACGATCGGCTTGATGCTGATGATCGCCGGGCGCGTGCGGACGATGGCGATGTCGGCTTGTCCGGGCGAGAGCATCGCCACGTCGGCTTCCGTGCGCTTGCGGATGATGGGCGTGCGGCGCAGGCCTGACAGCAGCGGCCGCGTCGCGTCTTCCACCGCGATGTAGCTTTCCGGACGCGCGCGCTTGCCTGCCCGCATCGCGTAGATCGGCGCGCCTTGCGGGTCGAGCAGATAGACCTCGTCGATCCCGGCATAGTCCTCGAACCAGACGCCGAGGTTCAGGTCGAGCCAGCGCTCGTCCAGCGGGCGCTTGCGCGCCTCACGGACGGCCTCGTCCCATACGGTCGAGGACTCCTGCGCATGGGCGACGCGCTCCATACTCTGCGCCAGCACCAGAGAGACGATGGCGTGATCGCGGTTGCGGGCGATGCGATCGACTTCGTGCCCGGACCATTCCAGCAAGCCGAGCATGAGGGCGAGCAGGCACAACGCCGCCGCCACGATCGGAGCCGTAAACCGACCGACCATCCGCTTGCGATTTTCGCCCAAGGCCAATCGTGATGTCACACACGACTGCCTGCACCAGAGCGAATAACTTTTCCTTAACGAAAGCCTGTCGTCCGATGTGAATATTTACGGATAACGGGCCTTTTCAGCCCTTAAGCTTCCAACCTGACCGCAGGACGAAGAACAGCACCGTCGCCAGCGCCGCATCCAGCACACCGACGCCCAGTGCACTGTGCAGCACGGCCATGTTGGTGTCGCCGATATCGCTCTGGCCGAGGAAGCCGAAGCGGAAGCCCGAGATCACGTAGAAGAACGGATTCACCCGGCTGATCGCCTGGAATGCGGGCGCCAGGTTGTCGATCACGTAGAACGTGCCCGACAGCAGCGAGAGCGGCGCGATGACGAAGTTGGTGACGGCCGCGTTGTGGTCGAACTTTTCCGCCCATACCGAGGAGAGCAGGCCCAGCAGCGCCAGGAAGGCCGATCCCGCAAGGCCGAACCACACGACCGCCCACGGATGCGCCATCGACAGGCTCACGCCCGGCCACAGCAGCATCGCCAGCGTCAGGGCAAGGCCCACCAGCACCGCGCGGGTGACGGCCGCGCCGATCATGGCGACCATCAATTCCGCCTCGGTCAGCGGCGGCATGAGGTAATCGACGATCGTGCCCTGCACCTTGCCCGCGAGGAACGAGAAGCTGGAATTGGCGAAGGCGTTCTGCATCATGCCCATGACGATCAGCCCCGGCGCCACGAAGGTCGCGAAGTTGACGCCCAGCACCTGACGGTCGCCCCGGCCCAGCGCCACGGTGAATATCACCAGGAACAGCATGGTCGTGATCGCGGGAGCCCAGATCGTCTGGGTCTGGACCTTGAAGAAGCGCCTGACCTCCTTCATATAGAGCGTCTTGAGCCCCTCCCAGTTCACCTGGTGGATCAGGGGTTCTCCCTTTGCCGGAAAACGGCGAGTCGTGTTGCCGTTGGTGCCGTCGGGGTTCAGGATCCCGGAGGTGCCGGGCAGCTCAGTCGAATGGGGTTGATCGGCCATGCACCGGCGACTATCGGCTGATGCCTTCCGAGGCAAGCGGCGCCTGGAAATCAGGGGCGATTCTCTCGTCCCGCATGAAGTGATGGAACTGGAATGAGCTGGACTGACGAGCGGATCGAGAAGCTGACCAAGATGTGGGAGGGCGGTTCCACCGCCAGCCAGATCGCGGACGAACTCGGCGGCGTCAGCCGCAATGCGGTGATCGGCAAGGCGCACCGCCTCGGCCTCAAGGCGCGCCCTTCCCCGGTGAAGGCCAACGAGAAGCCCGCGCGCCCCGCGCCTGCTCCGAAGAAGCCCAAGCCCGAAGTCACCGCCGCGCCCGAACCGGCCCCCGCCCCCGCGCCGCGAGTCGAAGCGCCGGTCGCCCGTGCCGCCGCCCCCGCGCCGCAGCCGCCCGTGCAGCGTG
>NZ_JABXWS010000018.1:0-16918 GCF_015594425.1 Novosphingobium sp. HR1a | reverse complement strand
AGCCCTCGTCGGTGCCCGCCGCCGATGCTCCGGCCGCGCCGCCGCAGCCGCGCATCGTCTCGGTCGGTCCCGGCGGCTTCCTGCGCCAGGGCCCCGGAGACCAGCAGCAGCCGATCCCGCCCGCGCCGCCGCGCCGTCTCGTGCCCGCGAAGCCGAGCCCGGAAATCGCCGGCAAGACCAGCCTGCTCGACCTCAGCGACCGTATCTGCCGCTGGCCGATGGGCCACCCCGGTGAGCCGGACTTCCACTTCTGCGGCGACAAGGTAAACCCCGGATTCCCCTACTGCGTCGAGCACTGCGGCCGCGCCTATCAGGCCCAGCTGCCGCGCGGTGCGCGCCGTGCGCCCCCGCCGCTGCCGTTCGGCGGCCCACGGGTTCGCTAAGGCGATGAAATCGGGGATGAAGCTCCAGGCAGCGCTCGCTCTTATCGCGGTGCCGCTGGCGCTATCCCCGGCCAGTGCGCAGGATGCCGCGCCGGTCACACCGGCTGCGGCACCCGCAGCGGCTCCTGCTCCGGTCCCGGCCGAGTACGTCTATGTCGCGCTGACGGTGCCGCAGGGTGTCATCACCCTCGCGCTCGACAAGACCCACGCACCGCTGACGACCGCCAATTTCCTCAAGTACGTCGATACGAAGAAGATGGACGGCGCCGTGTTCTACCGCGCCATGCATCTCGATCACGACCCTGAACAGGGCCTGCTGCAAGGCGGCGTGCGCAACGGCGCCAACCTGCTGCCCCCGGTCGCACACGAGCCCAACAGCAAGACCGGGATCAAGCACGTCACCGGCACCATCTCGATGGCCCGCTTCGCGCCCGGCTCGGCGCAGGCCGACTTCCTGATCCTGCTCTCCGACATGCCCTCGCTCGATGCCGAACCCGGTAACGACGGAAAGGACCCCGGCGCGGGCTTCGCCGCCTTCGGCCATGTCGCGGCGGGCATGGACGTGGTGAAGGCGCTCTGGAACCTGCCGCGCTCGCCCACCAAGGGCGAAGGCGTGATGAAGGGCCAGATCCTCGCGCAGGACGTGAAGATCATCACCGCCCGCCGAACCAAGGCTCCTGCAACCGGCGGCTGACGCCGCCTTTCCAGGACTGCGCCTTACTTCCCCCCGATCGTCCTCCCGGCCAAAGCCGGGATCGCTGGCAACGCTCCGCGATCTTGATCCACAGCGCCATGCCGCAGTGGCCGCCGGCAAGCTATCGCCTCAAGAGTACCCAGCGGTCCCGGATCAAGTCCGGGACGACGAATGCTGTCAGAGCACAACAACCATCCCGCGCCACAAGAAAAAGGGCCGCGCTTTCGCGCGACCCTTTTCTGTTTCCTTGCGGATCGGCCTGCCGATCAGTCTTCCTTGAGGAAGGCCGGCATGTGGTTCGGGTTGCCACCCTCGCCGCCACCGTCACGGCGCGGACCACGGGGACCGCGATCGCCACCGCGACCACCGCCGTCACGGCGCGGGCCACGACGGTCACCGCCGCGATCGCCGCCACCACGCGGGCCACGGTCGCCGCCTTCACGCGGTTCGCGGGGTGGACGGGTGTCTTCCAGCTCGGCGCCGGTTTCCTGATCGACGACGCGCATCGACAGGCGGACCTTGCCGCGCTGGTCGATCTCGAGGACCTTGACGTAGACCTCCTGGCCTTCCTTGACGACGTCGGTGGGCTTTTCCACGCGCTCGTTCTTCATTTCGGAGACGTGGACGAGACCGTCCTTGCCGCCCATGAAGTTCACGAAGGCGCCGAAGTCGACGATGTTGACGACCTTGCCCTGGTAGACCTTGCCGACTTCCGCTTCCTCGACGATGCCGAGGATCCACTTCTTGGCGGCCTCGATCTGCGCGATGTCCGAGGACGAGATCTTGATCACGCCTTCGTCGTCGATGTCGACCTTGGCGCCAGTCTCGGCGACGATCTCGCGGATGACCTTGCCGCCGGTGCCGATGACGTCACGGATCTTCGACTTGTCGATCTGGATCGTCTCGATGCGCGGTGCGTGCGCCGACAGTTCGGTGCGCGACGAGCCGAGAGCCTTGGTCATCTCGCCCAGGATGTGGGCGCGGCCGGCCTTGGCCTGCTCCAGAGCCTTGGCCATGATCTCGCGCGTGATGCCCGCGATCTTGATGTCCATCTGCATCGTGGTGATGCCGACTTCGGTGCCCGCGACCTTGAAGTCCATGTCGCCGAGGTGATCTTCGTCACCCAGGATGTCGGACAGGACGGCGAAGTCCTTGCCTTCCAGGATCAGGCCCATGGCAATGCCCGAGACCGGACGAACCAGCGGCACGCCCGCGTCCATCATCGACAGCGAACCGCCGCAGACAGTGGCCATCGAGGACGAACCGTTCGACTCGGTGATGTCCGAGAGAACGCGGATCGTGTAGGGGAAGTCTTCCTTGGCGGGCAGCACCGGGTGCAGCGCGCGCCATGCCAGCTTGCCGTGACCGACTTCGCGGCGGCCCGGGGCGCCGAAGCGGCCCACTTCACCGACCGAGTAGGGCGGGAAGTTGTAGTGCAGCATGAACGACGAGTACGACAGGCCCTCGAGGCCGTCGATCATCTGCTCGGCGTCCTTGGTGCCCAGCGTGGTGGTGCAGATCGACTGCGTTTCACCGCGGGTGAACAGCGCCGAACCGTGGGTGCGCGGCAGGAAGCCGACGATCGCCTCGATCGGACGAACCTGCTCCAGCGTACGACCGTCGATGCGCTTGCCGTCCTTGAGGATGGCGCCGCGAACGATGTCCGCTTCCAGCTTCTTCATGGTCTTGATGGCGACCATCTGGAGCTGCGGGGTTTCACCCGAGAACGCTTCCTTGGCCTTGGCGCGCGCGGCGTTGAGGGCATTGGAGCGGGCCGACTTGTCGGTCAGCTTGTAGGCGGCGGTGACGTCCTTGCCGACGGCCTTCTTGAGCTTCGCCTTGATGTCGGCGGTGTTGTCCGACAGGTCGATGTCCCAAGGCTCCTTGGCGGCCTTTTCCGCCAGGTCGATGATGAGGTTGACGACCTTCTTGATCTCGTCATGCGCGAACACAACGGCACCCAGCATCTCTTCCTCGGTCAGCTCCTTGGCTTCCGATTCCACCATCATCACGGCATCGCCGGTGGCGGCGACGACGAGATCGAGGCGGCCGTCGGTGAGAGCAGCGGTCTGCTTCGGGTTCAGCGTGTATTCGCCATCGACGAAGCCGACGCGCGCGGCGCCGATCGGGCCCATGAAGGGCACGCCCGAGATGGTCAGCGCGGCCGAAGCGGCGATCATCGCGACGATGTCGGCCTCGGTCTCGCCGTCATAGCTCAGGACCTGGGCGATGACGTTGATTTCGTTATAGAAGCCCTCGGGGAACAGCGGGCGGACCGGACGGTCGATCAGGCGGCTGGTCAGCGTTTCCTTTTCGGTCGCGCCGCGCTCACGCTTGAAGAAGCCACCGGGGATGCGGCCCGCGGCCGAATACTTTTCCTGGTAGTGGACGGTCAGCGGGAAGAAGTCCTGGCCTTCCTTCACCGACTTCGCGGCGGTCACCGCGCAGAGCACCACGGTCTCGCCGTAGGTTGCGAGGACGGCGCCGTCGGCCTGACGGGCGATGCGGCCGGTTTCGAGGGTGAGGGTCTTGCCGCCCCACTCCATGCTTACGGTCTTTACGTCGAACATTTTCGATTTCCTTGACCCGCGCGGCCCTATTGCCATGCGGGGCTTACTGCCGGGGATACCGTCCCGGTCCGGTGCGGGGCTTTTTCGTCGCCCCTGGGCTGCCTGCGCCGAATTGCGAGGATGCCCGGTTATTTCGTTCCCCCGTCATCCCAGCGAAAGCTGGGACCGGTGGCTGTCTTTAGACGCGCCCTTTCGTAGAAGCGCCCTGCCGACAGTTCGTGCGGCCCGGCCAGCGGTCCCAGCTTTCGCTGGGATGACGGGCGGCTGGCACATACCACATCGTATATGACAAATGCAAAACGGCCCGCCGAGGCGGGCCGTCGTCTCGGTTCTTACTTACGCAGACCGAGCTTCTGGATGAGCGAGTTGTAGCGCGCTACATCCTTCTTCTTCAGATAGTCCAGCAGCGAGCGGCGCTTGTTGACCATGGCCAGCAGACCGCGACGCGAGTGGTTATCCTTGTGGTGAGCCTTGAAGTGCTCGGTCAGGTTCTTGATGCGCTCGGTGAGGATCGCAACCTGGACTTCCGGGCTGCCCGTGTCGCCAGCGACGCGAGCGTTGTCCGTGATGATGTCCTGCTTCTTTTCAGCGGTAACCGACATTTCATTTACTCCGCGACATCGGATAGATTGAACCCCCGAACGACGCGGACCTCGCGGTCCGTAAGCTGTACCAGAGCGACGGGGACGGTGCCCTCGTACGCGCAGTATAGCCCGTCTTCATGGGGCATTCCGGTGAGAACGCGGCCCTGACGGACCGCCCTTGCCTGCTCCGGGTCGAGGTTCAGGGCCGGGATGTCGTCCAGCCCCGCCTCCAGCGGCAAGAGTATCTGCTCAAGAGGCGCGCCCTTACCGAATTCGTTCAATTTGTCCAGCGAAATCGCGTGGGAAAGGTCGAACGGCCCCGCCTTGGTCCGGCGCAGCATGGTGACGGTGCCGCAGCTTCCGAGCGCCTGCGCAATGTCCCGCGCGAGGCTGCGGATATACGTGCCCTTGGAAACCGTGGCCAGCAGTGTCGCGCCCGCTTCGGGATCGAAATTCAGCAGTTGCAGGTCGAACACGGTCACGCTGCGCGTCTTGAGCTGCACATCCACCCCGGCGCGCGCCAGATCGTAGGCCCGCTCGCCATCGACCTTGAGCGCCGAGTAGGCAGGCGGCACCTGCTCGATCGGCCCGGTGAAGCGCGGCAGCACCGCCTCCACATCCCCGCGCGAGGGGCGCACGTCGCTGGTAGCGATCACCGCGCCTTCGAGGTCGAGCGTGTCGGTTTCCTCGCCGAACTTCACGGTGAACTCATAAGCCTTGGTGGCATCGAGCATCCGGCCCGCCAGCTTGGTCGCCTCGCCCAGCGCCACCGGGAGAATCCCCGTCGCCAGCGGGTCAAGCGTGCCGCCGTGGCCCACCTTCACCTTCTTGCCGTACCCGGCCTCGCGCAAATTGCGCTTCACCGCCGCCACGGCTTGCGTCGAACCGAGGCCCAGCGGCTTGTCGAGAATGATCCATCCGTGCGGCATCATGCTTCCTTCGGCCATGCGAGCAACCGCGCGTGATCCGCGATGGGGGTCGGCCACAGCACGCACAGGGCATCGAAATTCTCCCGATCCCCCGAATAGAGCGCGCGGATCGCCTCTTCGTAGCCCGGACGGTCACCCGCCATCACGGTGAGGAAGCGGCAGGCGGCATCGAGACACTCGCGCTCGCTGCGCCCGGCCCGCATCGCCGCCTCCACCAGCTTGCGCAAGGTGACCGAGGCGCCGCCGGGCTGGCCGGCCAGCCATTCCCAATGGCGCGGCAGCAACGTGACCTCGCGCGCCTCCACGCCGAGCGAAGGCCGCCCGCGCGGACGCGGTGCGGCGGGTTCGGTCAGGTCGAGATCGACCTGCCTCCCGGTATCGTCGTCGAAGGCGAGCAGATCGCTGCTGCGGGCGAGCGGACCGAGATCGCGCGCAAAATCCCTCAGGGCCTGGGTGAAATCCCCCGGCTGTCCGCGCGCGATCACGTCGTCCTTGTAGAATACGGTGACGGCCATGGGCACTTCCTTTCGGACAGCGCCGCTACATTAACCCGGATGAAATTGTCAATATACCCGGATTAAAATTGATTTAGGCACGCTTTTGACGGGAAGCGGCCGTTTTATCCTCCCTGTTCCGAAGGAATAGGGAGGTGGCAGCCCGCAGGGCTGACGGAGGGGTTTGCCCCCTCCACCACCGACTACGTCGGCGGTCCCCCTCCCCATCGCTGCGCGACAGGGAGGATCAGGCAATGTCCGCAATGGGCAGTCCGAATAGCCCTACCGCCCCAGCGCCTCGCTGAAATGGCGGCGACACAGCGCCACGTAGCGGTCGTTGCCGCCGATCTCGGTCTGCGCGCCTTCGCTGACGGCCCGGCCGCCGTCATCCACGCGCAAGTTCATCGACGCCTTGCGCCCACAGTGGCACACCGCCTTGAGCTCGATGAGCGAGTCCGCGATCCCCAGCAGGATCGCCGCTCCGGGGAACAGATCGCCGCGAAAATCGGTGCGCAGGCCGTAGCAGAGGACCGGAATGCCCACCTTGTCGGCGATGTCCGCGCATTGCCACGCCTGCGCGGCGGTGAGGAACTGCGCTTCGTCCACCAGCACGCAGGACAGCGGCTCCACCGCGTGGGCGGCGCGCACTTGTTCGCACAAGTCGGTCAACGGGCCGAACCGGTGCGCCGAGGCATGCAGGCCGATGCGGCTTTCGATCGCGTGATCGGCGCCCATTCCGGCGCTGCGATCGTCTATCGCGGCGGTCCACAGCATCGTCTTCATACCCCGCTCACGGTAGTTGAAGGCTGCCTGCAGCAGCGTCGTCGATTTGCCCGCGTTCATGCTGGCGTAGTAGAAATAGAGCTTGGCCATCGGTTGCTGGGGATAACACCGCCCCGAATGCGGCGCACGGTCTTTCCCGGGCTTCTCCCCGGGTCAATTGCCCTTAACAATCAAGATCGAAGTCCAAGGGAGTGCCGGATGAGGCCGTGGTCATGAAGAAGCCGGGCGCATGAAGAAACTGATCGCCGCGCTGGCGGCCTTTGCGCTGCCCGCGCTCCTTGCTGCCTGGCTGGCGCTCGCGCCGCTGGGCGGGCAGTATGCCTCGCTCGATCCGCTCGCCGAGCGCGTGATCGGCATGCAGGGGCGCAATGCGGCCGTCTTCGCGCTGCTGATGGCCGGGATCGGCCTTGCCGTGCTGGCCGCGCTCGCGGTGCGCGGCAAACCCGCGGAACGACTGACGTATCAACCGCAAGTCGCACCGCAGCAATTCGGCCGCCGCCGCCGCAAGCTCACCGCCGAGCCGGACCCGGCTGAAGAAGAGAGCCTCGATGAGGACGCCCTCCCGTTCGAGGAGCCTGCCACCGAAGAGCCCGCGGACGAGCCGGAAGCCCCCGCCCTCCCCCCGCAGCCGACGGTGGCGTCTGCCCCCGTCGTGCTCGTGCGCAAGCAGCGCGAGCGGCGGCGCGACTGGTTCGGCGATGCCAGTTGGCTCGGCGGCCTGCCGCGCCTCGGCAATGCCGAATGGCCGCGCGACGAAGCGGGGACGCCGCTGCCCTTCGCGGCGCAGATCGACTTGTCCGAACTCGCCGCCGCCCGCCCCGACATGCCGCTTCCGCGCAGTGGCTCGCTGGCGTTCTTCCTCGGCGCGGGTGCAGTCGTCGCCGTGCCGGAGGGCATCCACGACTTCACAGACCCGCCCACCGACCTGCCGCCCGCCTATGACGAGGGAGGGCTGCCCTTCCCCACCCGCCACACCCGCCTGACCCGCTGGTTCTTCCCGTTCTGGCCGGTGAGCCCGGTGGCGCTCGACCCGACCGGCCCGCAGAGCGACGCGGCGCTCGCCGTCCGCCTCGGCGCGGCCTTGCGTGATCACACCTTCTACGCGGCGGGCGTCGGCGCTCCGGTCGAGGCCCTGTGGTGGCATGCGGTGATCCACTTGTCCGACCGCCTGCACGAGGCGCTCGACGAGGCGCCGCGCCTGCTTTCCCGCCGCCGTGACGAGATGGCGCGCCAGAACGCGGAAATCGCCCGACTGCGCACCGATGCGGCCGCGATCCCCTACGCACTGGAAGATGCGCAGGAGATCGCCGAGCAGATCGAGGGCGAATACGCGCTGCTTCAGGACCAATGCGCCGCGCTGCCCGCTATGGTCGCCGCGCTCGACCAGTTCATCGCCGGGCGCGAGCCGATGAAGCGCCTGACGGCCGAGGAACTTGCGGTGGTCGGCGACATCCTCGCCGAGCTGCACGAGAGGTACGGCGAAGTGGTGCAGGCGCACCTGCCCGGCACGCTTGCCGACCTCGCGACGATCTCGCTGCGCACGATGGTGTCCGGCCCACCCGAAACCCTCGCCGCCGTGCCGGACGCCGTGCTCTCACGGATCAACCGCGAATACCGCATGCCGCCCGTCCATCACCACCGGATGCTCGACGCCGAAACCGACGGCAGCGAAGTCCTGCTGCTGCAACTCGGCTACGACGACCTGATGGAGTGGGCATGGGAGGAAACCGGCGCCTGGCGTTTCCGCATCGGCGCCCAGGCCCTGCTTACCAGAGACTGGCAGGCAGCGACGCTGGCGTTCGAGACGGACTGACAGGCCGGCCGGTCAGGACCGCGCCTCGGCCAGCAGCACTTCGGCGAGCGCTTCGGGACGGGTATTCATGACCTGATGCCCGGCATCGATGCGGTGCAGTCGGCGCGCATGAAGCCGGTCGGCGAAGCGCTCCTGCCACGAAGCCGGCAAGGCCATGTCGCGCAAGGCGACGACGTAGCAGGCCGGGATCGCGCGCAAGTGGTCGTAGCGCCATTCGCTGTAGGTATAGGCGCTCGCGGGCCATCCGTCGTGGCCGAGCTTTCCAAGGAAGGCTGCCGCCTCGCCCTCCTCCATGTCGTTGCAGAACATGGTTGCGTAGCGCTCGGCTTCGGCCCCGAATGGATAGCCGACTTCCTCGACACTCGACCCGCGCGGCCCGCGCCCCATCTGATCGAGCGTCGTCAGGCCCGGCAGGGGCGCCGAACAGGTGACGTAGGCCAGCTTGCCGATGAGGCCGCCGGGCGCAAGTTCAGCCATGTGCGGGATCGTCATGCCTGCCTGCGAATGGCCCACCAGCATGACCTCGCGCAGCCCGGAGGCGAGGATGTCGCCGATCAGTTCGCGCGTCGTGTCGGCGAAGGCATAGGCGGCGGTATCCACGCCGCGCTTCGCGCCGCAACCGGGTGCATCCAGCGCAAGGCAGCGCACTGCCCCGCCGGACTGACGCCCGACCGCCGCGATCGTCTCCTCCCAGACCCAGCCGCCCTGTCCGCCGCCATGGAGGAACACCATGTCGCGCATACCCGCTCTCCCGATCATCGAATTGCGATCAGGGTAGCGGGCCGGGCGAGCGGAGGAAGAGGCAGCGCCGGGTGATCGTCCCGGCGGTGCGGACGGTCAGCCCTCGAGGTCGCGCTTCACGCGCGGGTCGTTGAGCAACGCGTCGATGCGGCTCGCCTCGTCGAACGTCTGGTCGGAGCGGAACTGGATCTTGGCCGCGAACTTCAGCTTGAGCCGCTGGGCGACCTCGCGCTGGAAATAGGCGGTATTGGTCCGCAGCGCCTTGAGCACTTCCTCCTCGTGCTCGCCCAGCAAGGGCTTCACGAAGACGGCGGCCTGCCGCAGATCGGGTGTCATGCGCACTTCGGTGACGGAGACCGTATGCGCGCTCAGCGTGTCGTCGTGGACCTGCTGGCGGGCGAGAATCTCGGAAATGACGTGGCGCACCTGCTCACCCACCTTGAGGAGGCGGACGGAGTGCTGTTCGGGAGTTGTCTGGTTTTTTGCCATTTGATGCGTCCATGTGGGCCGGGCGCGACAATTTGCAACAAACTGTTACGCCTCCTTACCCGGCTCTTGGCGTTATCCCGGATGAAACGTGCCGTCAAAGGAGTCGCACCATGAAAAAGTTCACCGCCGCCCTGCTCAGCGCCGCGCTGCTGGTCCCCGGCATCGCGGCAGCGCCTGCCATGGCGCAGCCCGCCCACCACGACGATCGTGGAAATCGCGACGATCGCGGCCCGCACAAGACCGTCGTGACGCAGAAGACGACCTACAAGTCCTTCCGCAAGGGCCAGAAGTTCGATCGCCGCTATGCGCGCAACTATCAGGTCGTCGACTATCGCAAGTACCGCAACGTCAAGGCGCCGCCGCGCGGCTACCACTACGTGCGCTCGGGCAACGACATGCTGCTCGTGGGCATCACCAGCGGTATCGTCGCCTCGGTGCTGGCGGGCCAGTTCCGCTAAGGCCGACTGGCGGGATCAGAGGGCGGGCCGCTCGCGCGGCCCGCCCTTTTTCATGCCATCTTCGCGGCGATCCGCGCGAGCGAGCGCACGTTGCGCGCGGTGCCCCGGCAGCCGAGACGCCGCTCAATGAAGGCATTGGTGAGCTTGGAATGGCCCGCGCCGTCCACGCAATCGATGTAGAGGCAGCGCGGCCCCATCGCGATCTTCTCCGGCCCGCGCCCGGCATGGTCGGCCACCAGCTTGTCGAATGCCGACTGATCGGCATCGCGTTCCAGGAACAGCGTGTGGACGTAATGGTCCTGTCCGATTCCGGTGAACGGATTGTCCTCCACCGCCGAGCGTACTTCCCCGGCGTTGCGCACGGCGGCAAAGGTGTTCATGTCGAAGCGGTCGAGCATCATGTGCGCGAACAGGTCTTCCAGCCCGTCGGTAGGCCGCTCGTCGAAATCGAACAGGACGTTGCCGCTGGCGACGACGGTTTCGACGTTCTCGAACTCCTCGCGCTCGAAGGCATAGCGCAAGTCCGCCATGGTCAGGCGGTTACCGCCCACGTTGATCGAGGCGAAGAAGGCGCAGTAGCGGGTCATCTTGAATGTTTCCGAAGATTGATGAAGGCCGACCTCGCCTACCACGATTGATGCGCCCGGTTAAAGTTCCGCAAGGCCGGAAGGCGCGCCCTTGCAAGGGGGCCTGGAGCGATGTAATTTGTGCCCATCACCACGGTTTGAATGTTCATTCAACCTGCCGAGCCCGGATGTTCCAGCATCCGGGCTCTTTCCATAAGAACGCTCGACCATATCGGAGGTCGGCGTTCCAGCGCCGACCTCCTCTACCGGCTACTTGCGGCCCAGTTCGATCAGCTTGATCGTCAGGGTTACCAGCGCGACGATCAAACTCGCCACGCCAAGCACCAGCATCACCACGACTTGTGTGTCCATCCACATCACCTGCCTTTCCGCCGCCAGTTGCGACCGACGTGGTATAGGCGCGATGCGCATCCGCTCCCGATTAAATCCCGGCAAACGAAAGCGGCCACCGCCGGGTCTCCCCGACGATGGCCGCATCGATCAGCGTTGATGTAAGATCGAGCCTTAGCCGACGGTACGCTCGCGGTGGCTGACTTCGAAGACTTCGAGGTGGTCGCCCGCCTTGATGTCGTTCGTATCGGCCAGCACAACGCCGCATTCCAGACCGGCGCGCACTTCGTCGACGTCGTCCTTGAAGCGGCGCAGCGAGGAGATCGTCGTCGCCGAAACGATGACGTCGTTGCGGGTGAGACGCGCGCTGAGACCCTTGCGGATGTAGCCCTCGACCACCAGCAGACCCGCTGCCTTGTCGCGCTTGCCGGCCGGGAAGACCTGCTTGACTTCGGCGCGGCCGACGACGGTTTCGATGCGCTCCGGACCCCAGATGCCCGCCATCTGCTTCGCGACCTCTGCGGTCAACTCGTAGATGACGTCGTAGTACATCATCGGCGTCTTGGTACGCTCGACCAGTTCGCGCGCCTTGGCGTTCGGACGGACGTTGAAGCCGACGATCGGCGCACCGCTGGCAGCCGCCAGCGACACGTCGGTCTCGGTGATCGCGCCGACGCCCGAGTTCAGGATGCGAACCTTGATCTCGTCATTCGAGAGGGCGTGGAGAGCGGCGTTGATCGCCTCGACCGAACCCTGCACGTCCGCCTTGATGACCACCGGGTACTCGATGACCTTTTGCTTGTCGGCCAGAGCCGAGAACATCGTGTCGAGGCTGGCGGGCGCCATCGCGGTGCGCTTGGCGGTCGCCTGCTCCTGACGCCAGGCCGAAACCTCGCGCGCGCGGCTTTCGCTCTCGACCACGGTGAGCATGTCACCGGCCATCGGCACGCCGCCGATACCCAGCACTTCCACCGGCATCGCGGGCGGAGCTACCTTGAGCTGGCGCCCCTTGTCGTCGAGCATGGCGCGCACGCGGCCGCTCTCGGTGCCGACGACGAGGATGTCGCCGACCTTGAGCGTACCACGGTTGACCAGCACCGTCGCGAGCGGACCCTTGCCCTTGTCGAGCTTGGCTTCGATCACGGTGGCTTCGGCCATGCGGTCCGGGTTGGCCTTCAGTTCCATCAGTTCGGCCTGGAGCAGGATCTTCTCGATCAGCTCGTCCAGACCCTTGCCGGTCTTGGCCGAGACTTCGACGTCCTGCACGTCACCCGACATTTCCTCGACCACGATCGAGTGTTCGAGCAGACGCTCACGCACCTTCTGCGGGTTGGCTTCGGGTTTGTCGCACTTGTTGATCGCGACGATCATCGGCACGCCGGCGGCCTTGGTGTGATTGATGGCTTCGACCGTCTGCGGCATGATGCCGTCGTCGGCCGCGACCACCAGCACCACGATGTCCGTGACGTTGGCACCGCGCATGCGCATCTGCGTGAAGGCGGCGTGGCCCGGGGTGTCGAGGAAGGTGACGAAGTCGCCGCCCTTGGTCTTGATCTGGTAGGCGCCCATGTGCTGGGTGATGCCGCCCGCCTCGCCGCGCACGACGTCGGTGCCGCGCAGCGCGTCGAGCAGCGAGGTCTTGCCGTGGTCGACGTGGCCCATGATCGTGACGACCGGTGGACGCGCCTTCAGCGTGTCCTCGGGATCGACGTCGACGGTGTGGTCGATGTCGATGTCGCTTTCCGACACGCGCTGGACGTTGTGGCCGAATTCCTCGACCAGCAGCTCCGCCGTATCCTGGTCGATCGTCTGGTTGACGGTGACCATCATGCCCATCTTGAACATCGACTTGACGAGGTCCGCCGCCTTTTCGGCCATGCGGTTCGCCAGTTCGGCGACGGTGATCGCCTCAGGCACGATGACGTCGCGAACCTGCTTCTCGCGCGGCTGCGAACGGCCGCTGTAGCTGGAACGACGCTCCTTCTCGCGCGCGCGCTTGAGCGCGGCGAGCGAACGGGCGCGTGCGCCCTCGTCGTCGTTGAGCGCACGGTTGACGGTCAGCTTGCCGGCCTGGCGACGATCGCCGCCCTTGGCATTGCGGTCGTTCTGCGAGCTTGCCGCCGGGCGGGCCGGGGTTGCCGGGCCCTTCTTGGCGCCGAGCGGCGCGCGCGCGGCAGTGCCACCAGCGGTATTGCCACCGCCCGAGGTCGAGGCCGCAGGCGCGGTCGGTTCGGCACGGCGCGGCTCGGGGCGCTGCACCGGGTGAAGCGACGCGCGGCCGGAGCCGGAGTTGCGACCGGCGCGGGAGCCGGGGCAGGTGCAGCGGCCTTGGCGACAGGAGCCTGCGCAGGCGCTTGCGCCACCGGTGCGGGAGCCTCGGCAGCAGCCGGAGCTTCGACGACGGCCGGGGTCTCGGCTGCGATGGGCGCTGGTGCGGGTTCGGGCGCAGCGACAGGCTCGGGCGCCTTGACGGGCTCGGCCGTTGCGGCGGCTGCGGCAGCCGCTTCCTCTTCGGCGCGGCGATTGGCTTCGACGCGCTGCTTCTCTTCGTCGATGGCGCGCTGGCGCTGTTCCTGCTCGCGGCGGGTCGCCTCCTCGAGCATCTGCATGCGAGCTTCCTCAGCCTCGCGCTGCATGCGGGCGACGCGCTCCTGCGGCGTTTCGTTCGAGGGCGCTGGGCGACGCACGGGCGGCGGGGGCGGAGCCGCAGGACGCGGTGCTGCAGCCTGCGGGGCAGGTGCCGGAGCAGCGGCGGGCGCCGGAGTCGCTTCGCCTTCGGGCTTGCCGCCCGGCATCAGCTTGCGGCGCTTCACCTCGACCACCACCTTGTTGGTGCGGCCGTGGCTGAAGGTCTGCTTGACCTCACCCGCTTCCACTGAGCGCTTAAGCCCAAGCGGCTTGCGGCCCAGGGTCGGTTTGTTGTCGGTCTCGCTCATATTTCTCGTCTTCGCCCTTCGCTCAATTCGTCGTCACGGAGTCGGCCTGGGCCGCTCCGTCAGTGTCATCCATGCCGGGCCTGTGTAAGTCACTTTGGCCGTCGTCCCCGTTCGAGGCCTCCCGGCTGATGACCTGCCCTTGGAAATGCAGGAGGCGCTTTAGCAGCGTTTCGACTCGGTCAGCCGCTCCGCGATCGTTCAGCGCCAGGTGAACGACGTTGTCGCGGCCCAATGCCACAGACAACGTGTCCCGGTCCAGAGGCAAGGTGACGCCTCGCAGACTAGTTCCTTCCGCCTCGGACCCGACCCGCCAGGCCTGGTCCAGCTTGCGCGATCCGTCTTCACGCGCATCGGCGGCATGGGCAAGCCATTCGACCCGCCCCTCACGCGCGTTCTGCGCGATGCGGTCCGAGCCCATGAGCAGCCTGCCCGATTTCAGTTCAAGGCCCAGCCGGTCGGTCAGCGCGCGGCACAGCGCAGCCTCGATCCGATCCGCTAGGTCGTCGGGGATGGTAATGGCCGCGCCCTTGTAGGCCCGTGCCAGTGCTCCCTTAAGTTTGTTCTTCGACACCGCAATTTCAAGGTCTGCGCGAGAAACGCCGATCCACGCGCCGCGCCCGGGAGCGCGCGCGTGGACGTCGGGGAGCACCAGACCGTCCGGCGAGATCGCCAGACGGATGAACTCCCCGCGCACAGCCTTCTCGCCGGAGAGGATGCAGGTCCTCTCCGCCGAATTGCCGTCAATGTCGGAGCTTACGCGCTCATTGCGAGGATTCCGCATCGGCGGCCTCCTCAGCTTGCGGTTCGTCTTCGAACCAGTGGGCGCGCGCGGCCATGATGATTTCGTTGCCCTGCTCTTCGGTCAGGCCGTACTCACCGAGCACGCCGCCCTTGTCCTCGTCGCGGCCCGAGCGCTTGTTCACCGAACCGTCGCGGCGACGCTGTTCGGTACGCTTCTTGGCGATGAGTTCGTCGGTCGCGAGGTCGGCGAGGTCGTCGAGCGTCTTGATGCCGCCCTTGCCGAGCACGACCAGCATCGCTTCGGTGAGGTGCGGCAGTTCTGCCAGCGCATCCTCGACGCCCAGCGCACGGCGGGCTTCGCGGTTGGCTTCCTCGCGGCGATCGAGCGCTTCCTGCGCACGGTTCTGCAGTTCTTCGGCCAGCTCTTCGTCGAAGCCTTCGATGTTCGCCAGTTCGGCGGCATCGATATAGGCGACTTCTTCCAGCTCGCTGAAGCCTTCGGCGACCAGCAGCTGCGAGAGCGTCTCGTCGACGTCCAGCTCTTCCTCGAACATCTTCGAGCGCTCGACGAATTCCTTCTGGCGCTTCTCCGAAGATTCCGCCTCGGTCATGATGTCGATCTGCGAACCGGTCAGCTGCGAGGCCAGACGCACGTTCTGGCCGCGACGGCCGATCGCGAGGCTGAGCTGATCGTCAGGCACCACGACTTCGATGCGGCTTTCTTCCTCGTCGATGACGACGCGGCTGACGGTCGCGGGCTGCAGCGCGTTGACCACGAACGTCGCGGTGTCCTCGCTCCAGGGGATGATGTCGATCTTCTCGCCCTGCATTTCCTGCACGACCGCCTGCACGCGGCTGCCCTTCATGCCGACGCAGGCGCCGACCGGATCGATCGAGCTGTCGTTGCTGATCACGCCGATCTTGGCGCGCGAGCCCGGATCGCGGGCAGCGGCCTTGATCTCGATCACGCCGTCGTAAATTTCCGGGACTTCCTGCGCGAACAGGCGCTTCATGAAGTCCGGGTGCGCGCGGCTGAGGAAGATCTGCGGGCCGCGGTTCTGGCGCTCGACGCGCAGGACCAGCGCCCGCACGCGCTCGCCGACGCGGGCGGCTTCGCGGGGGATCTGCTGGTCGCGGCGGATCACGCCCTCGGCGCGGCCGAGGTTGACGATCACGTGGCCGAACTCGACCGACTTGATGACGCCGGTGATGACTTCGCCCGCGCGGTCCTTGAACTCTTCGTACTGACGGTCACGCTCGGCGTCGCGGACCTTCTGGAAGATCACCTGCTTGGCCGACTGCGCGTCGATGCGGCCGAGGTCCACCGGAGGCAGCGGATCGACGATGAAGTCGCCCAGCGCAGCGCCCTTCTGGAGCTTCTCGGCCTGCTTGAGGTCGACCTGCTTGAAGTAGTCCTCGACCTCTTCCACGACTTCGACGACGCGCCACAGGCGCAAGTCGCCGGTACGCGGATCGAGCTTCGCGCGGATGTCGTTCTCGGCACCGTAGCGGTTGCGGGCCGACTTCTGGATGGCTTCTTCCATCGCCTCGATGACGATCGACTTGTCGATCATCTTTTCCGAAGCAACGGAGTTCGCAATCGCGATCAGCTCGGCGCGGTTGGCGGAAATCGCACTGGCCATGGCTTAGTCTTCCTGTTCCTCAAGAATGTCGTCCGCGCCGCTGGTGTCCTGCGGGCGGCTTGCTGCGATGAGCCTGTCGGTAAGGATCAGCCTTGCCGACTGAACGTCTGCGAGCGGGAAGGACACGCGGCCGGACTTCTTGTCCTCCAGCGTGACCACTTCGCTTCCTGCCTCACCCTCGATGCCGACGAGGTCGCCGTGCAGGCCCTTGCGGTTGCCTTCGACGGGATTGATCAGGTTGATCTTCGCCTCATGGCCCGCCCAGTTGGCGTAGTCCTTGATGCGGGTGAGCGGACGGTCGATGCCCGGCGAGCTGACTTCGAGGCGATAGGCCTCCTCGATCAGCGTCTCGCCCGCTTCCTCCAGCGCATCCATGCGGTCGGAGATGCGGTGCGACAGCGCCGCGCAGTCGTCGAGCACGAGCTGTCCGGTCTTCGGGTCCTCAGCCATGATCTGGAGCGCAATCTCGTCGTCACCGACTTCGCTCTTGCCGAAAATGCGCACGCGCACGAGATCGAAGCCCAGGGCGGCGACCTCCGGCTCGATGACTTCGGTAAGGCGTGCGATATCGACCAATCTGGCTTCCGTTTCGTTTGTGCTTGCCGTGTGATGAGCAACGCGGTTTCGCGCCGGCCCCTACCGGCGCCAGCCCGTTCGTTGTTTCACCAATTACGGGATGACGGCCAGATAGTCGCGATTCTGGAAAAATGCAAGGGGAGAAGGGTCAGTACCCGGAGATGAGC
>NZ_JABXWS010000017.1:0-12123 GCF_015594425.1 Novosphingobium sp. HR1a | reverse complement strand
TGTCGAGGGCATTGCCGATCGTGAGATCGTGTTCATGGAGCGACGTCACCCTGACCCGCAACTCGGTCAGAGGAACAGACCCCATGAACTGTGTCGTCATGACGAACGATGCACCTTCGATTTCAAACTTCGGATTAAGTCGCAGAGCCATCATGGGCGCCTCCTCCTCTGCAAGGAGAGGGGCTACCAGCCGCGTATTCAGTTCGCTCAGCAGGTCCGACTGGCAATCGAGATAATATCCGTTGCCCGCCGCCATGCGGTAGACATCGAACTTGGCCATTAGAAAGGGCGATAGCGGGCCAGCGGAAGACCGTGACGTTCGACATAGGCATTGGACGAAGCGATGGCCTCGGCATTTTCTCGGCGCCAGCGTTCGGCGCGGGTTTCCGCGACCTGTTCGGCAAGACCCCGTTCGCAGGCACTGGATACGTCCACATCCAGAGCACGCGCCTCATCGAGAAGCGCTGCATCCAGCGAAACGCTGGCAGCCTTGCGGACTACGGGAGCAGAAGCCTTGGACATGCCCGCATCCTACATGCGCAGGCAACGCGCCTCAAAGCATTAAATTTCCGATATCGGGCCTAAGCCCGCCCTTGATGCAGCCCGTGCTTCTTGAGGCAGTGGCGCAACTGGTCGTAAGTCAGGCCCAGCGCGCCCGCCACCTTGCGCTGGTTCCAGCGAAGGCGCTCCAGCGCCGCCAGCAGCAGGCCGCGCTCGTGCGCCTCGACCGCGTCACGTAGAGAGGCCGGAGCCTCGAACGGCATTTCCGGCTCCGCCGCGCAGGGCAGCGGTGCAGGCACCACCTCCGCCATCGCGCGCAGCCCCCATGCACTGACGAAGGGATCGAACACCACTTCCGCGATCGGCGCAGCCTCATCCCCCCAGCGGTAGACCGCGCGCTCGACCACATTGCGCAGTTCGCGCACATTGCCGGGCCATTCGTGCGCCTCCAGCGCCTCCATCGCGGCGCCCGAGAAGCCGGGGAAGCGACCCCACTCCAGTTCGCTGGCCATGCGGCGGCCGTAGTAGTCGGCCAGTTCAGCGACGTCCCCTTCGCGCGCGCGCAGGGGCGGCAGGGTAATGACCTCGAAGCTCAGGCGGTCGAGCAGATCGGCGCGAAAGGTGCCCTCGGCGGCCATGCGCGGCAGGTCGGCGTTGGTGGCGGCGACGATGCGCACGTCCACCGTCACCGCGCGCGAGGAACCGATACGCACGACCTCGCCATATTCGATCGCGCGCAGCAGGCGCTCCTGCGCCGCCATCGACAGGTTGCCCAGTTCGTCGAGGAACAGGGTGCCGCGATCCGCCTCCTCGAACCGCCCTGCCCTTGCCCGTGTGGCGCCGGTGAACGCGCCCGCCTCGTGGCCGAACAGTTCGGCCTCGATCAGCGTTTCGGGCAGCGCGGCGCAGTTGAGAGTCACCAGCGGCTCACCCCAGCGCGGCGAGAGGTGGTGCAGGCGCTGGGCGATCAGTTCCTTGCCCGTCCCGCGCTCGCCGATAACGAGGACCGGACGGCGCACCGCGGCGGCGCGGCTGGCCCGCTCGACCGCGTCGAGGAAGGCAGAAGACTGGCCGATGAAGTGGGTGTCGCGGTCCATTCCTGAAAGTTAGCGAAATTTCCCATTCATTGGCAATTCATTTTACGCGCACTTTCACACGGAGAAACCGAAATCCCGCAAATCCGCCATTCGCGCAGTTTGGCACGGGGGTTGCTATTACCTCGGCAAGACCAAGTTCAGGACTAGAGGAAACTTCGACATGCTCCCGATCACTGCGAACAGCACCGGCCAGGGACGCTCCACCACCCCGCGTTCGACGCCCCCCCGTTCGACACTGGCCCGCACCAAGCTCGACTGGGCGATCATCGTCAGCATGCTGGCGATGGGCGCGCTCAATCTCGTGGCGCTGGCCGACAAGGTCGCGGTGCCCGAGGCACATGCGACCTCGGTGCATTCGTGCGGAGCGCCGCTCGCATGAGCAGGCTCGACGCGGAGATCGAAGTGCTCCAGAATCCCGCCCCGAACGCACATATCCATTCGGGGCGCGCCTACCGCTTCGACGCCGATGACATTCGCGGCCACACCCGCAGCTTCACCACAGGAACCACCGCCATGGGCATCTTCTCCCGCACCCGCGACATCATCGCCGCCAACTTCAACGACCTGCTCGACAAGGCCGAAGACCCGGCCAAGATGATCCGCCTGATCATCCTCGAGATGGAGGAGACGCTGGTGGAAGTGCGCACCAGTTCGGCCCGCACGATCGCGGACCAAAAGGAACTGCGCCGTCACGTGGGCAAGCTGGACAAACTGCAGGCCGACTGGAACGACAAGGCGCAGCTGGCGCTGTCCAAGGACCGCGAGGATCTTGCCCGCGCCGCGCTGATGGAGCGCAAGAAGGCCGCCGACATGGCCGAGCAGCTCTCGGCCGAGATCCTGGTGCTCGACGACGCGCTGCGCGCCTACGAGGCGGACATCGAGAAGCTGCAGACCCGCCTGCGCGAGGCCCGCAGCCGCCAGTCGTCCATCGCGGCCCGCTTGCAGAGCGCGGAAAACAGGGTCAAGCTGCGCACGCTGCTGGCGAACGAGCGCGTGGACGAAGCCATGGCCCGGTTCGACCAGCTGGAGCGCCGCGTCGACTACGCGGAAGGCCGCGCCGAGGCCATGAGCCTCTCCGACCGCCGCCAGCCGACGCTCGCCGAGGAAATCGCGGCCTTGGCCGATGGCGACTCGATCGACGCGGAACTCGCGGAGATGAAGCGCCAGATGGCCGACAAGCAGCAGTAAGACATTCGAGGGAAGGGAAAACAGGCAATGTCTCGCGGACAATTCTATCTCGACAAGTCGAACGCCAAGATTTCGGGCGTGTGCTCGGGGATCGCGGATTACACCGGCGTCGATGCGCTGTGGATCCGGCTGGGCGCCGTGCTGCTGCTGTTCGCCGGGTTTCCGATCGTGATCGCCATCTACTTCGGCGTGGCCTGGCTGGCAGACAGCCGCCCGATGGGCCTCTATTCCGAGGACGAGGAAATGCGCCTGCTGCGCCGCATGGAACGCCGCCGCGCCCGCAAGGGGCTGACGGCAGCGCCTTCCTCCAGCCGCCTGCGCACCGATCTGTCCGACATGGACCGCCGGATCGCGGACATGGAGGCACACTATTCCAACAGCAACTCGCGCCTTGCGGCCGAGATCGACTCGCTGCGCTGACACGCGGCCATCCGGGCAACAGGGACACGACGACATGGAAGACGCAATCTGGGTGCTGATCCCGCTCGCACCGTTCATCATGGGCGGCTTCGCGATCTGGACCAAGCACCAGCGCAAGCTCGCCGAACTGCAGATCGAGGCGACCGCCGAAAAGGCCGCGCAATACGCCTCGCACAGCCGCGAACTCGAAGAGCGCGTGCGGGTGCTGGAGCGGATCATCACCGACGGCGGCTATGACACCGCCCTCCAGATCGAGGCGCTGCGGGACCGGCGCGAGGTCGAAAGCGCCCGCACGGCCGAGCCCAAGATCAACTGAGGAGACCGCCATGCAATGGGGTGGACCGGACTTCGTCCTCGTCATCGTCGGCATCTGTACCGGCGGCTGGGTGCTCAACAACTGGATCCGCGCGCGCCACGGCTATGCGCTGGAGGACGAATGGGGCGGCAAGACCGAGCGTGCGGATCACGCTGCCGCAGCGCGACTGGCTGAGGAAAACGCGCAGCTGCGCGCCCGGCTGGAAGCGCTGGAGAGCCGCACCGCCAGCCTCGAAACCATCGTCACCGATACCGGATACACGACCGCCGCGCAGATAGAGAGCCTGCGCGCGTCCGAACAGAAAGTCACCGCCCGATGAGACCCGGCGATTTCTTGAGCCTGTGCGCTGTCATGATCACCATAATCACGGTCTTCGCGATCCTGGCCGGCGCCTACAAGCGCCGCCTGGCCTTCCTCGAGCGCAAGCTGGAGATCACCGTCGGCGCGACCGCCGAAAAGGCCGCGCAGTACGCAGCGCAAAACAGCACGCTTGAAAATCGCGTGCGGGTGCTGGAAAGAATCATCACCGACGGCGGCAGCGGCCACGACATCGCGCTCCAGATCGAAGCGCTTCGAGGCGAGGACGCAGGCGACGGCGATAGGGTGAAGGTGACCAAGCAATGAGTTTCTGGACTGCCGTAGTCGTTCTTTTCGCCATCGGCTGCGTGACCTGGCTCAAATCGCAGCGCTACCGCGCGCTGGGCGACAAGCGATCGCGCGCCGCGAGCGGCGATTACGATCACACCGCCCGCGAGCACGAACTGGAGCGTGAAGTCGAGGCCATGCGCAAGCGCATCGCCGTCCTCGAACGCATCGCCACCGACGAACGGCGCGGCAAGGATCTGGCGCGCGAGATCGACGCCCTGCGCGATTGACATTTATCGCCAAATAGGTTATGTGGCCCGACATCCGATCCGGCGATGATCACGCCGGAAAGGTGTATCGGGTCGGCGTCGTGGGCCGGGATGCGGTTTCAAGCCGTGATCACGCACCCCACGCGTCCGTTCGAAGACCCGGTGTGTCTCTGAGCTACCGGAAAAGCCGTCCATACGATCCTGCGAAACATCGCCGGACTTGGGACGACCATCCCGGATAGCCATCGGCCGATAACGACGCGAGCCCTAACGACGGCCACATGGGACACTCCGATGGAATAGAGGTCGAGCCGGGCTGCCCGCAGCTACCCGGCCGTTCGCCAGAGTGAGCGGAACACAAACCCCCGCGTCCCGGTGAGGACGCTCCCGGCGCCGACCCGATGTTCTCGGATGCGTTGATCTTCCCCCGGCGTTAGGCCCGCACTCGCCAGCGGGCGTTGTCGTATGTGCAGAGTTCAGTTCCTCCCCGAGCTTGTCTCGGGGAGGTGGCGCCGACGCAGTCGGTGACGGAGGGGCGAATCGCCCTCGCCCCACTCCCCTCCACCACCCGCTGCGCGGGCCGGTCCCCCTCCCCGAGACAAGCTCGGGGAGGAATTCATACTCCCGGCACCCGCTTTTCCAGTTCCGCCAGCCATACCGCTGCGCTGGCGTCGGACGGTGCGCGCCAGTCGCCCCGGGGGCTGAGGGCTCCGGCGGTGGACACTTTCGGGCCATTGGGAATGGCCGAGCGCTTGAACTGGCTGAACGCGAAGAAGCGCGTCACGAACTTCTCCAGCCATGAACGGATGACCAGCAGTTCATAGGCGTTCTTCTTGGCTTCCGGGAAGGCGTGCGGCCATGCCCCCGCCGCCGTGTCGCGCCAGGCGTGCCAGGCGAGGAACGCGACCTTCGACGGCTTCTGCCCAAAGCGCATGACGTGGTGCAGGAAGAAATCGTTGAGTTCGTAAGGCCCGATCTTCGCCTCGGTGCTCTGGATCGCGCCGTCGGCCCCTGCCGGAACCAGCTCGGGCGAAATTTCCGTGGCGAGGATTGCCAGCAGAATCTCCTCGGTCGAGGCGCTGAACTGGTCGGTCGTGGCGCACCAGCGGATCAGGTACTGGATCAGCGTCTTGGGCACGCCCGCGTTGACCGCGTAGTGGCTCATCTGGTCGCCGACGCCGTAAGTACACCAGCCCAGTGCCAGTTCCGACAAGTCGCCGGTGCCCACCACGAAGCCGCCGTGCTGGCTGGCGAGGCGGAACAGATAGTCGGTGCGCAGCCCCGCCTGAACGTTCTCGAACGTCACGTCGTAGACCGGCTCGCCATTGGCGAAGGCATGGCCGATGTCATGGAGCATCGTCGTCGCGGCGGGCCGGATGTCGATCTCCTGCGCGGTGATGCCGACGGCGTCCATCAGCTTCCACGCGTTGGACTTCGTGCCCTCGCTCGTCCCGAAGCCGGGCATCGTGTAGCCCCGGATGAAGCTGCGCGGCAGACCCAGCCGGTCGCAGGCACGTGCCGCCACGATCAGCGCGTGGGTCGAATCGAGCCCGCCGGAGATGCCGATCACCATCGACTTCGCCTGCGTCGATTCGATCCGCCGCATCAGGCCGTCGACCTGGATGTTGAACGCCTCGTAGCAGTCGGCGTCCAGCCTGTCGGCGCGCGAGGGGACGAACGGGAAGCGGCTGACCGGGCGGACGAGGCCGATGTCGCCGCCGGCCGGGGCGTGGCGGAACGGTACGGTGCGGAATGTTTCCTCCGGCTTGCCCGCGACGTCCGCCGCATCGTTGAAGGTGGGGCTGCGCAGACGATCCATGACGATGCGGTCGCAGTCCACGTCGGCCACGCACAGTTCCGCTTCCAGCGAGAAACGCTCCGATTCCGCCAGCAGGTCGCCGAGTTCGTAGACGATGCCCTGCCCGTCCCATGCAAGATCGGTCGTGCTTTCGCCGTGTCCCGCCGCGCAGTAGATATAGGCCGCCATCGCGCGCGCCGACTGGGCCCGGCACAGCATGTGGCGCTCGTCCGACTTGCCGATGACGATGTTGGAGGCGGACAGGTTGGCGAGGATCGTCGCCCCCGCCATGGCGCCCAGCGAGGACGGCGGCGTCGGCGCCCAGAAGTCCTCGCAGATCTCGACGAAGAAGCGGAAGTTCCTCAGCACTTCGGACGCGAAGACGAGATCGACGCCGAACGGCACCTCCTGCCCGTTCACGGTGATCGTGGAACCCCGGACGGTCTTGCCGCTCGCGAACCAGCGCTTTTCGTAGAACTCGCGGTAGTTGGGCAGGTAGGACTTGGGCACTACGCCCAGCAGGCGGCCCTGCGCGATGACGAGCGCGCAGTTGTAGAGCCGCCCCTTGCGCTCCAGCGCGGCGCCGACCAGCAGCACCGGCGAAAGGTCGGCGCTGGCCTTGACGATCTGTGCCACCGCAGCCTCGACCGCCTCGATCATCGCGCCCTGCAGGTGCAAGTCGTCGATGGCGTAGGAGGACAGGCTGAGTTCGGGGAAGACCAGCAGGTCCACATGCGCCGCATGGGCCCGGCGCGCTTCGGCAAGGATCGCGTCGCGGTTGGCGGCGACGTCGGCGGTCTTCACGCGCGGGGTCGAGGTGGCGACGCGCACGAAGCCGTGTTCGTGCATGGAGAAGAACGGGTGGCTGGTGTCGGTCATCGGCATTCCTCGAATTCGTCGTCCCGGACTTGATCCGGGACCGCTGGCCGTGAACAGCCCTTTTCTCGGCAGGGCGCCCTGCACGATGAAGCTCACCTAAAGACCGCCAGCGGTCCCGGATCAAGTCCGGGACGACGGTTGGCCTTTGCGAAATGTTCGCAATATCCTCTTGCCCTCGCCGCGCCCGCCTCTAAATGCCGGGTCTATGCGTGACCTGGACGATATCCGCGAAGAGTATGAATTCCTCGATGGCGACGAACGCTATCGCCTCCTGATCGAACTGGGGCGCGAGCTGGACGATATGCCCGACGCGCTCAAGACCGACGCCACCAAAGTGCGCGGCTGCTCCGCCAGCGTCTGGGTCTATCCCATGGCGCGCGAGGACGGCACCCTGCACTTCCTGGCGGACAGCAACGCGGCGATCACCAAGGGCATCGTCTCGCTGGTGATCTCGGCGGTGCAGGACAAGCCTGCCGCGACGGTGGCCGCGACCGACATTGCGGCGGCGCTCGAACCGTTCGACTTGCGCAACCAGCTCTCGTCCAACCGGACGCAGGGCGTGCCCAACATGATCGCGCTGATCCGGGAAACTGCCGCGCGATATGCCCAGGGCTAGGAAATATCTCTGGATCACGGCGGGGGTAATCCTCGTCGGGATCGGCACGCTGGGCATCTTCCTGCCGCTGCTGCCGACGACGATCTTCTGGATTCTCGCCGCCGGATGCTTCTCGAAGAGCCACCCGGAATGGGCGGAGCGGCTCTATCGACACCCGAAGTACGGCCGCCACTTGCGCGAATGGCGCGACCGGCGGGCGATCAGCCGCAAGGGCAAGATCGCGGCGATCTCGACCATGGGCCTGAGCGTCGCGATCGTATGGTTCACCGCTGGCGAGATGTGGGCGCTGATCCCCCTCGCGGTGCTGGCGACGATCGGGACGTGGATCTGGACGCGGGCGGAATAAATCCTCCCTGAGCTTGCTCGGGGAGGGGGAAAGCAAGCCCCCTCCGTCAGCCCTGCGGGCTGCCACCTCCCCATTCCTGCGGAACAGGGAGGATAGACCTAGTCCACCGCCTCGCGCAGCACGGCGATGCCCTGTTCGCGCTGCGCCCGCAGTTCCCGCTTGAGCACCGCCGGATCGCGCGCGACGACGAAGCCGAAGCTGACGCCGCCTTCCTTGCCGATGGTCGCATGGTGCAGCTTGTGGGCCTGCACCAGCCGCTTGGCATAGCCGCGCTTGGGCACCCACCGGAAATAGCGCTGGTGGACCAGGCCGTCGTGGATCAGCGTGTAGATCACGCCGTAGACCAGCACGCCGAGACCAATCCACGTGCCCGGCCACCACGCACTTGCGCCCATCACCATCGGCGAGCCGAGTGCGAACATGGAAATGCTGATTGCCGCCCCGAACACGGCATAGAGGTCGTTCTTCTCCAGCATCCTGTCGTGCGGCTCGTGGTGGTCGCGGTGCCAGGCCCAGCCGAAACCATGCATGATGTACTTGTGGCTCGACCACGCGACGAACTCCATCGCGGCAGCGGAGGCAAGGACGATCAGGACGGCGGCAAGGGCGGACATGGCCTTGCCCTTATACTGCCAACGCCTCTCTTCACACACAAAATCCCGTCATCCCCGCGCAGGCGGAGATGACGCGACTGAAGCTGCGACACTCTCTTACAATTGCACACACCCTTGCGACGGGCCGTCTAGCTAGCGTTCAGTTTCACAAGCCTAATCCTGAATGCATCGGAAGCGACCTTCCGAAAACAGTTTCCAGCAAGGAGTGCGACCCATGCGCCAGTTCACCAAGTTCATCGCCCCCGCCCTGATCGCCGTCACCAGCCTCGGCGCCATCGCCCCCGGCATCGCCGAGGCCGCGCCGAACCGCCACGTCCAGGCCGCCCGCCACTACGACATTCGTTCCGACATCCAAGGCCTGCGCGCCAATATCGACCGCGCCGCCGCCCGCCGGACGATCTCGCAGCGCGAAGCCTCGGGCCTGCGCCGCGATGTCGTCGATATCCAGCGTCTCTACGGCCAGTACTCGCGCGGCGGCCTCTCCGCGCAGGAGACCCGCATCCTCGGCAACCGCGTGAACAAGGTCTACGCCTCGCTGCGGATGGAGCGCCACGATTACGACCGCCGCCGCGGCTGATCGGCGACCGGGAACCCCAAGTCGCGGAATAATCCGGCAGCCTTTGCCGTAGCCCGTGGTTTTCCTCCCGGCAGAACAATCCCCCCACACAGGAATCCCCCCATGAACAAGCTGACCAAGATCATCGCCCCCGCTCTCGTCGCGCTGCTCGGCGGCGCCTCGCTGGCCCCTGCCGTCGCCGAGGCCGCACCCTACCACCACGACCAGCGCGACCATGCGCGCCGCGGCCACCACGCCCCGCCGCGCTACGTGAAGCATCACCGCGCTTCCAAGCACTACTGGCGCAATGACCGCCGCCACCACGACGACCGCCGCTATCGTTCGCGCTACGATCGCCATGACCGTTACGATCGTCGCCACCACTGATCGACCGGGCCGGTGACCCTGAATTCCGGCCCGCACACTCCCTAACGCGCCCGGCCGCAAGGACCGGGCGCGTTTTACATGGCGGTGCGAGCGTCTCGCAACAGCAACGATCGATCGTCAGATCTATTCGGATTGAATGAAAATTTCATTCGAAGGGCGCAGCGAATCGCCCTGCCCCTTGAATTTCGCAAGGGCGGGGCCTAATCGCGCCTGATCATGACAACCGCACCGCGCACCCTCTACCAGAAGATCTGGGACGCCCACGTCGTCGACCAACGGGACGACGGCACCTGCCTCATCTATATCGACCGGCACATCGTCCACGAAGTGACGAGCCCGCAGGCTTTCGAGAGCCTTCGCGCCGCCGGTCGCCCGGTGCGTCGCCCCGATCTTACGCTCGCGGTGCCTGACCATAACCTGCCCACCACCGCGCGCCGCGACGCGAACGGCAACCGCGTGCCGATCGCCGATCCGCAGAGCGCCCAGCAGCTCGACATGCTGGAGAAGAACGCGCCTTCGTTCGGCATCCGCTACATCGGCGACGCCGATCCGGAACAGGGCATCGTCCACGTCGTCGGCCCCGAGCAGGGCTTCTCGCTGCCCGGCGCCACCATCGTCTGCGGCGACAGCCACACCGCCTGCAACGGCGGCCTGGGCGCGCTGGCCTTCGGCATCGGCACGTCCGAGGTCGAGCACGTGCTGGCCACCCAGACGCTGCTGCTCAAGCAGTCGAAGACCTTCGAGGTCCGGGTCGAGGGCACGCTCGGCGCCGGGGTCACCCCGAAGGACGTGATCCTGCACGTCATCGGCGTCATCGGCACTGCCGGCGGCACTGGCTACGTGATCGAGTACACCGGCAACGTCTTCCGCGAGATGTCGGTCGAAGGCCGCCTGACCGTGTCGAACATGTCGATCGAGGGCGGCGCCCGCGCCGGTCTGGTCGCGCCGGACGAGACCACCTTCGCCTACGTCAAGGGCCGCCCCTACGCGCCCAAGGGCGCGGACTGGGACAAGGCCGTGGCGTGGTGGAAGAGCCTGGCGACCGACGAAGGCGCGACTTACGACAAGTCCGTGTTCATCCGCGCCGAGGACATCCAGCCCACCGTGACCTGGGGCACCAGCCCCGAGGACACCTCCGGCATCGGCGGCTTCGTCCCCGCGCCTGAGGACTTCGCCGACGCCTCCAAGCGCGATGCGGTCAAGCACAGCCTCGACTACATGGGCCTGACGCCCGGCACGAAGTTGACCGACGTGGAAGTGCAGAACGTCTTCATCGGCAGCTGCACCAACAGCCGCATCGAGGACATCCGCGCCGCCGCCGAAGTGCTCAAGGGGCGCCACAAGGCCGACAACGTGAAGTGGGCGATCGTCGTCCCCGGATCGGGTCTGGTCAAGGCGCAGGCGGAGGCCGAGGGTCTGGACAGGATCATCATCGATGCGGGTCTGGAATGGCGCGAGCCGGGCTGCTCGGCCTGCCTTGCCATGAACCCCGACAAGGTGCCTGCCGGGGAGCGCTGCGCCTCCACCAGCAACCGCAACTTCACCGGCCGTCAGGGTCCGGGTGCGCGCACCCACCTGATGAGCCCCGCCATGGCCGCCGCTGCCGCCGTCACCGGCAAGCTGACCGACGTGCGCGACCTCGCGCCAATGACTGAACCGGCCTAAGCTGATAGGATCTCCCCCATGTCCAACGATTCCGACAACTCGCTCGCAGGCCGCGCTGCCATCGCCGCCGGTGCCGCCATCGGTTCGGCCGCCATCGCCGCTGCCCTGCTCTTCGTGAAGCGCCGCAGCGACCGCAAGAAGGCCGACGCGCAGCCGCCGAAGACCAACACGGCTCCGCACTTCCCGAGCGAGACGGACTGATGCAGGCGATCAACCACGTCGCCGGCAAGGCGATTCCGTTCGGCCGCAAGAACGTCGACACCGACGTCATCATCCCGGCGCACTGGCTCAAGACGATCACCCGCACGGGTCTCGGCAAGGGCGCGTTCGAATCGATCAAGCTGGAAGACGGCAACGTCTTCACCGACGAGCGCTGGGCCGGCGCGCCGATCCTCATCGCGGGCGACAACTTCGGCTGCGGCTCCAGCCGTGAGCATGCCGCCTGGGCGCTGCTCGACATGGGCGTGACTTGCGTGATCGCGCCGAGCTTCTCGGACATCTTCTCGGGCAACGCCTTCAAGAACGGCATCCTGACCGTGGCCCTGCCGCAGGAGGCGATCGATCGCCTGATGGAAGTGGCGCAGGACGAGACGATCGACATCGACCTCGACACGCAGTCGGTGACCACGCCGTTCCAGGATCGCTTCACGTTCGAGATCGATCCGTTCCGCAAGCACTGCCTGCTGAACGGCCTCGACGAAGTGGGCCTGACGATGGCGCAGGGCGAAACGATCTCGACCTACGAAGGCAAGGCACGCGAAACGCTGCCGTTCCTTGCCCGCCCGGTGCTGGCGGCCTGACCGCAAAGTCCTCCCTGTTCCGAAGAATGGGGAGGTGGTAGCCCGCAGGGCTGACGGAGGGGCCTTCTCCCCCTCCACCCCCGCCT
>NZ_JABXWS010000016.1:0-16154 GCF_015594425.1 Novosphingobium sp. HR1a | reverse complement strand
GCCTCTCGATCCATCGGTCGCTATTGCGAATCAAGGATTGCCCCGCAGCCCCGCGTTCCCTATCGGCATGGACAACGCTTTAACCCGAGGTTGTCCGATGACGAGTTTTCAGGACCGCGAGCGCGCCGAAGAAGCGAAGTTCGCTCACGACGCCGACACGCTGTTCCGCATCCAGGCCCGCCGCAACCGCCTCGTCGGTGAATGGGCGGCCGAACGCATGGACTTGTCGCAGGCCGAAACCGATGCCTATGCCAAGGCCGTCGTCCAGGCCGACTTCGAGGAAGCCGGCGACGAGGACGTCATCCGCAAGCTGCTGGGCGACCTGACCGCCGCCGGCGTCGATACCACCGAAGCGGAAGTGCGCGCCGCACTGGCCGCCAAGCAGGTCGAAGCGCGCCGCGCTTTCCTGGGCTGAGGACTATCCGATGGGCATGACCGCTACCGAAATCGAGACCATGATCCGCGCCGCGCTGCCGGACGCGGAAGTCACGATCACCGACCTCGCCGGGGACAACGACCACTACGCCGCGCACGTCGTCTCGGCCGCCTTCACGGGCCGCCCCCGCGTCGCGCAGCACAAGATGGTCTACGAAGCGCTGGGCGGCCGCATGGGCGGCGTCCTTCACGCCTTGCAACTCACCACCGCCGTCCCCAACTGACGCAAGCATACTACTCAAGGGTTTTACTGAAATGTCCGACGTCAATGCCCGTATCGGCGATATCGTAAAGAGCAACGACGTGGTCCTCTTCATGAAGGGCACCCCGCTGTTCCCGCAGTGCGGCTTCTCCAGCCGCGCGATCGCCATCCTCGAACACCTCGGCGTCGCTTACGAGACCGTCGACGTGCTGCAGGACATGGAAATCCGTCAGGGCATCAAGTCCTATTCGGACTGGCCGACGATCCCCCAGCTCTACGTCAAGGGCGAGTTCCTCGGCGGCAGCGACATCATGATGGAGATGTACGAGGCCGGCGAACTGCACCAGCTCATGACCGACAGCGGGATCGCTGCGCAGGGCTGATCTGCCGACAGCACCGGATTACGAAGGCTCGGGAAGCGATTCCCGGGCCTTTTCATTGCCCGTCATCCGAACTGTGGGCGCAATCTTTGAAATCCTGCCTTATGGGATCGAAACGCATGCAGTCATCCCCGCGAAGGCGGGGACCCAACTGATGCCAGAGCAACATCAGCCCACCGGAGATGGGTTCCCGCCTTCGCGGGAATGACAACGATACGTACGCAAGGCGCTGGCCACCGTCAGGTCCGGGATGACGAATGCTTCGATGTATGGGGAACCCCGGGGAGGCGGGGCCGGGAGACTGTCCGGCCCCGCCTCTATCGAGACTGCTTCTCTCGGGGTACGATACTTCATAAGCATGGCCTGTGCCAGTTCTGATTTTTCCCGAAAATCAGCCATTTCTTCGGTTCACGTGTCAGCGCGTGCGTCATGCTCTGTAAATTCTGCCGACACTGCCACCTGAGTCGCCTGGCGCTTTTCCGCTTGCGTGCCCCTTCCCCAGCGGCAAGATCGGCGGCAATGATCCAGACCGCTCCCTCCGACCAGCCGATGCCGACAGACGGCCCCGCCGTCGTCCCTGCCGCCACCGTGGTGGTGTTCCGCCACGCCGCCGACGGCGGACCGCCCGAACTGCTGATGCTCCAGCGCTCGGACGGCATGCGCTTCGCAGGCGGGGCGGCGGTGTTTCCCGGCGGCCGCGTCGATCCCGCCGACCGCGAACTCGCCCGCCGCCTGCTGCCCGGCGAATCGGAGGAGATCGCCTCCGCCCGCATCGCCGCGATCCGCGAGACGCTGGAGGAAGCGGGCCTCATGATCGCCACCCGCGCCCCCGTCACCGCCCGCGAAGCCGCAGAAGCGCGGGCGATGCTGCTGGAGGTCGGCCGGCTCGACACCGTGCTGGAGCGCTTCGGCTGGGAACTGGACCCGCAGGCGCTGACCTTCTTCGCGCACTGGTGCCCCTTGTGGGAGAAGGCCTTCGACACGCGCTTCTTCGTCGCCGACATCGGCACCGGCGCGGTGGACGTCACGGTCGATGCCACCGAGAACTCGCGCCTGTTCTGGGCGAGCGCCGCCGATGCTCTGGCGATGGCCGATCGGGGCGAGATTTCGGTGATCTTTCCGACCCGCCGCAATCTCGACCGCCTTGCGCAATACGCCGATCATGCCGAAGCGCTGGCCGACATCGCCGCCCACCCCGTCGTCCGCATCCACCCCGAGGTAGAAATGCGCGAGGACGGAGAGTGGCTCGTGATCCCCGACGGGCTGGGCTATCCGGTGCTCGGCCAGCTCAAGGCGACGGCGCGACGCGGGTAAACGCGCGTCGTCCCGGACGTGATCCGGGACCGGTGGCAGTCTTTAGACGGAGACTCTCGTCGAGGCGCCTTGGCGCAAGGTGGGCTGCTCACGGCCAGCAGTCCCGGATCACGTCCGGGACGACGGGGCACTTATGCTGCCGCGAGTTGTTGCGGCACTTTCGCCCCGCCCGCGGCGTAAAGACCGAGCGCGATGGCGGACACGAAGAACACGGCCATCGCCACGATCGCCCCGTCGTAGCTGCCGGTCACCGAATGGACCCGCGCCGATCCGACGACGGCGACCGCGATGAACGGCAGCCCGATCAGCGTGTTGAGCCCGAAGCCCCGGCTGTAACTGGCCTGTCCGAACGAATCGGTCAGCCCCTTGCCAAGCGTGGGGATCGCGCCTGCACCGTGCATACCGATGAGGCCGATCACAAGGGCCGCCATCCAGAACGGCGGGTGCTGCAACAGGAGAGCCCATAGCACCGCGCAGTCGAAGCCGATAAGCGCCAGCGCCCTCGCCCCGCCGATGCGGTCGGCGATCCAGCCGAACAGTATCGAGCCGGCGATCCCGACGAGCGACATGATCGACTGCAGCAGCGCCGCTTCGGGCCGGGTGAAGCCCCAGGACAAGCCCATCGGCACCAGCAGCGAGCCCAGCAGCACCGAACTCGTCATGCTCGCCACCGCTGCCAGCGAGATCGCCCAGAAACGCGGCCGCGCAAGCAGTTGCGCGACGCTGAACGATCCGTCGGCGGTGCGCTTCGCATCGGGTTCGGGCGCCAGCGTCTCGGCGTGCCCCGGAGGATGATCGATCGCCAGCAGCCCCAGCGGCAGCAGCAGCGCCGCCGCGATCAGGCCGATGGACAGGTAAATCATGCTCGGTGAGACGGCGGAAAGCGCCCGCTCCAGCGTCCACGGCACCACCGCGATCACCACGGGCAAGTGGACGATTCCCAGCGCCAGCCCGCGATTGCGGTTGAACCAGCGTCCCACCAGCGTCGCCGGGCCGATCGATCCGGCGAGGCTCATCGCGGGACCGAAGCAAAGCCCGTAAGCCAGCAGGTAGAGTGCGTAGCTTTGCGTCCAGGCCAGCGTGAGATAGCCTGCCACCGTCAGTAATGCGCCGATCAGCAGCAGCAGGCGCAGCGACACCTTGGCGATCAGCACGCCCACGAAAGGCGCGAGCACCGACGAGCCGACCAGCACCAGCGGAATGCCCGCCGCTGCCTCTTCTGCGCTGACGCCGAGGCGTTGCTCGACCGAGGCCAGCATCAGCCCGAAGGAGCCCATGACGGTGCCGACGACGACGTTGTGCGATACGCCCGCGATCACGCCCATGCGTACCGCAAGCGGATGGTTGGGGGCGTCGCCCTCCGGTCCGACAGGTACTGCCAAGCGCTCTCTCCCCATGCTTGAACTTGCCGGCGATGGCGTGCCGGTCTGTTCGCGGGAGTGTGCGGGGCGCCCGATCGGCTTGACCAGAACTTTCCAATCAGATGAACGAGAATTCGCCGGGGCGACGTTATCGCTCAGACGCTCGCGTGCGATCCGTGCGTTGCCGCGATGTGCTCGAGCACCGGGCCGTAGAGCGGTCGGTCGAACTCGACCCCGGCAAGGTCGCTGCTGACCCAGCGCACCACGCCCGACATGCCTTCCATTCCCTTGGGCCGCACGATCAGGCGCGCGCCGACGCGGAAATAGATGCCGCGCATGCGCAGGCAGCAGCCCTCCACCGATATGTCGGAAATCTCGCCGTCATCCCGCAGACCGCTCTGCGTGCGGCACTGAACGGCCAGCGCGACGGAGCGTCGCTGCGATCGCCGGGGAAGAACGGTGCGGGTCATGAGCGGGAGAATACAACCGATCGGTTTATGATCGCTTAAACTTCATCGCGCGCCCGTTCGAACACGGTTCGCACTCAATCCGGGAAGCAGGGCGACCATTTCCGAAGACAATGGCGCGCCCGACAGGGTTCGAACCTGTGACCCCAAGCTTAGAAGGCTCGTGCTCTATCCAGCTGAGCTACGGGCGCGCGCCGGATTTCCCATAGCGTGGTTACCGCGCGGCGCAAACCGCTGGCGGCGCAAACTTGTGCTTTGCGCTGCAGCAAAGCCACGTTACGCACAGGCAATGACCGCCGACACCGACGCTCCATCGCCCCTGTCCAGCCCCTTGTCACGCATCGACGGCCTTACCGGGGCGCGTCGCCACTTCCGCTATTTCGACTACGTGATGGCGGCCTTCGTCGCGATCCTGCTGCTGTCGAACCTGATCGGTGCGTCCAAGCTGGCGAATATCGGCGGCGTGACGTTCGGCGCGGGCATCCTGTTCTTCCCGGTCAGCTACGTCATCGGCGACGTGCTGACCGAAGTGTACGGCTATGCCAATGCCCGCCGCTGCGTCTGGGCGGGCTTCTTCGCGATGATCTTCATGGCTTTCATGAGCTTCGTCGTCGTCGCCATGCCGCCGGATTCCGGCTGGACCGGACAGGCCGCCTACGAAGCAGTATTCGGCTCGACCTGGCGCATCGTCCTAGCCTCGCTGACCGCGTTCTGGGCGGGTGAGTTCGTCAATTCCTTCGTCCTCGCCAAGATGAAGCTGATGACTGGCGGCAAGCACTTGTGGATGCGCACCATCGGCTCGACGGTGGTGGGACAGGCCGCCGACAGCGCCCTGTTCTATCCCATCGCCTTCCTCGGCACCTGGACGCACGAGCAGGTGCTGACCGTCATGGTCACCAACTGGGGCATGAAGGTGCTGTGGGAAGCGGTGCTGACGCCGGTAACCTACGTCGTCGTCGGCTGGCTAAAGAAGCGCGAGGGCGTCGAGGTGTTCGACGACAATCTCGATTTCTCGCCTTTCGCCAAGGCAAAATCGGTCTGAACGTTGTGAGCAGGGCGCTGAGCCGCGCTTTTTACAGGGCTGCCGCATTTTCCGAGTCGTCAGGTGTTTCCACCTGACTTGAAAATGCTCTAGGTCGCGCCGACCATGCTCGACCGCATCCTCCTGTCCCGTTTCCGCAACCACCGTGAGACCGCGGTGGAAGGCACGGCGCAGTTCAACCTGCTGGTCGGCGAGAACGGCGCGGGCAAGACCAACGTGCTCGAGGCGATCAGCCTGCTCGCGCCCGGACGCGGCCTGCGCCGGGCGCAGCTGGTGGACGTGCCCGCGCAGGACGGCGACGGCGGGTTCGCGGTGAACGCTGCACTGCGCATGCCCGGCCAGGGGGAAGGGAGCGAGCCCGTCCGCCTCGGCACCGGCGTCGCGGCGGAGCGTCCCGGGCGGCGGCTTGTGCAGGTGAACGGCGCGCAGGCATCCGCCTTGAGCCTGGCCGAATGGCTGTCGATCGGCTGGCTGACCCCGGCGATGGACCGCCTCTTCGTCGAGAGCGCGGGCGCGCGGCGGCGGTTCCTCGACCGGCTGGTGCTGGCGATCGAGCCGGCCCATGCCGGCCATGCGGCGCGGCTGGAGACGGCACTGCGCGAGCGCAACCGCCTGCTTTCCGACGAACGTTCCCCCGATCCGCACTGGCTCGACGCCATCGAGGTGCAGATCGCCGAGGCCGGGGCGCTGGTGGCGACGGCGCGCGCGCGCCTCGTCACCCGGCTGGAGGCGGCGCTGGCGCGGCTGCCCGACACGCCTTTCGCCCGCCCTTCGCTGGCCTACCAGCCCGGCGGCCCGGTCGAGGCCGGTGCGCTTGCCATCGCCCTGCGCGACGGGCGGCCGCGCGAACGGGCGGCCCAGCGCACCCTCACCGGCCCCCACCGCGACGAACTGGCGGTGACGATGGCGGGCAAAGGGCAAGCGGCGGCGGAATGCTCGACCGGCGAGCAGAAGGCGATGCTCATCGCCATCACTCTTGCGCATTCGCAGCTGCTGGAGGCAGATGGGGAGAACCGCCCGCGCCTGCTGCTGCTGGACGAGGTCGCCGCACATCTCGACCCGCTGCGGCGCGAGGCGCTGTTCGACCGGCTGCGGGCAGGCTCCGCGCAAGTCTGGCTGACGGGGACGGAACTCGCGCCGTTCGACGGAATCGCGGCGGAAGCGGCGGTATGGGAGGTCAGCGCGGGGACGGTGCGGCGGGTTTAGGACGGCCCACCCCCGGCCGCTCCCGCAAGCGGGAGGGGAGAAGCGAAGTTACGCCCTCCCGCTTGCGGGAGGGCCGGGAGGCTTGGTCCGCAGGACCTAGCCGGACGGGGTGGGCGCGGAATTCACCTCTTCGGCAGCGCATCCGCCACATCGTCCACCGTCGCCGCCACGATGGCGTCTATGCCGATGGCCGTAGGATGCACGTGATCGCCCTGCATCAGATCGGGCTTGTCGATCACTGGCTGGAGGAAGAACGGCACCAGCACCGCGCCGTACTTCTCCGCCAGCTGCGGATAGATCGGATTGAACCCCGAGGCGTAGTCCCTGCCCAGGTTCGGCGCCGCCAGCATTCCGAGCAGCACCACGCCGATCTTCTCCTGCCGCAACCGCTGGAGGATCTTCTCCAGGTTCGCGCGCGTCTCGGCCGGGGGCAGCGAGCGCAGCATGTCATTGCCGCCGAGGCTGATGATCACCAGTTCGGGCTTCGCAGGCTGGCTTTTCAGCGTGAAGTCGAGCCGCTGCAGCCCCGCCGCCGTGGTGTCGCCCGAAACCCCGGCATTGGCGATGCGCGCGTTGACGCCGCGCGCGCGCAGGGCCTGTTCGAGCCGGTCGGGGTAGCTTTCGCCATCCTCGAGTCCGTAGCCCGCCAGCAGCGAATCCCCGAAGGCGAGTATCCTGCGCTCCGGCCCCATGACCGGTATCTGCGGCGGCGCATCGACGGCCGACCGGCTCTCCTGCACGGGCGGCGCCGGGGCCTTGTCGCAGGCGGAAAGCGCCAGAGTGGAGGCGGCAAGGAGAGCGAGGGAAACGAGGCGCAAGGCATTCTCCTGAAGGGACCGACTTGTCGGATGCACTGGTGCTATCCCATATGGGGATGGTGACAAGCCCTGCCCAAGCCCGCTCCGCCCTTTCCGGCACTCCTTCCCCCGCTTCCGACGACACCATTCTGGCCCGCGACCTGCGCCTGACGCTGGGTTCCGGGGATAGTGCGGTCGAAATCCTCAAGGGGATCGACCTTTCCGTGCCCCGGGGCCAGACGCTGGCGCTGCTAGGCCCCTCGGGATCGGGCAAGTCGTCGCTGATGGCGGTGCTCTGCGGGCTGGAGCGCGCCAGTTCGGGCACGCTGGAGGTCGCCGGACAGGACTTCGTGGGGATGGACGAGGACGCCCTTGCCCGGGCGCGGCGCGGCAGGATCGGCATCGTCCTCCAGGCGTTCCATCTGCTGCCGACGATGACCGCGCTGGAAAATGTCGCCACGCCGCTGGAACTCGCGGGAATGCCCGATGCCCGCGCGCGGGCCGAAGCGGAACTCACGGCGGTCGGGCTGGGCCATCGCCTGTCGCACTATCCCGCGCAGCTTTCCGGCGGCGAGCAGCAGCGCGTCGCCATCGCCCGCGCCCTCGCTCCCCGCCCGGCGCTGGTCTTCGCCGACGAGCCGACCGGCAACCTCGATGCAGCCACCGGCGCGGCAATAATCGACCTGCTTTTCGCCCGCCGGGCCGAGACCGGCGCGACCCTGCTCATCATCACTCACGACGAAAGCCTCGCCCACTGCTGCGAGCGCGTAGTGACCATCGGCGACGGCCAGATCGCCAGCGACATACGGGCAGGCGAACACCTTGGCTGACGCCCTCCCGTGGCGGACCGCCTGGACACTCACCCGCCGTGACCTCTCGGCCCGGTTCAAGGGGCTGCGGCTGCTGCTCGTGTGCCTGTTCCTCGGCGTCGGCGCGATCGCCGCGATCGGGACGCTGACCGGCTCGATCGAGCGCGAACTGGGAACGCGGGGGCGCGAAATCCTTGGCGGCGACATCGAACTGAGGGTCTGGCAGCGCGCCTTCGGCAAGGACGAGGATGCGGCGCTCTCCCGCCTCGGCCGGGTTTCGCGCGGGCAACGCATGCAGGCCATCGCCACGAAGGGAGATGCCACCGCGCCCGTCGCGCTCAAGGCGGTGGACGGGAACTGGCCGCTCTACGGCCGCCTCGAACTGACCGACGGCCGCCGCGTCGGCGCCCCAGCCCCCGGCACGGCATGGATCGCCAAGGGCACCGCCGCCCGCCTCGGTGCCGGGAAGGGCCAGCGTATCACCATCGGCGGCGTGCCGGTGATCGTGGGCGGCATCATCGCGACCGACCCCGAGCAGATGAGCGAGGGCTTCGCGCTGGGCGACACCGCCGTCGTCCCGCTTTCCCTCCCTGGCAGTGCCGGGCTCACGGCGCCGGGCGCCATGTACCGCAGCGTCGTGCGGGTGCGCTTCGCCGACCCCGCGCGCGACCCAGAAGCGGTGATCGACGCCCTCAAGACCCGCTTCGGCGACGGCTTCGACACGCGCACCCGGCTGGCAGCCTCGCCTTCGACCGAGCGCTTCGTCACCCGCATGGGCGAGTTTCTCGTGCTGGTCGGGCTTGCCGCGCTGGTGATCGCCGGGATCGGCATCGGCGGCGGCGTCTCGTCCTATCTGGAGGCACGGCGCAGTTCGATCGCAACCCTGAAGGTGCTCGGCGCCACCAGCGGCGACATCGCGCGCATCTATCTCCTGCAGGTCGGCGCGGCCGCCCTGGTCGGCAGCCTGGCAGGGCTCGCCGCAGGCGTGCTCGTGACCCCGCTCCTCGCCTCGGCGCTGCAGAGCCTGCTGCCGGTCGAGCCCGGGTTCACCGTCTCCCCCGCGGCGCTCGCGACGGCGGCGGCCTATGGCCTGCTGGTCGCGCTGATATTCTCCGCGCCGCCGCTGGTGCGGGCGCGCAGCTGGCCCGCGATGGCGCTGATGCGCGCCCGTGTCGCGCCGCTGGGCGCGGACCGCAAGGCGCTGGCCGTGCCGGTCGGCCTCGGCCTTGCCGCCATCGTCGCGCTGGCACTGCTCAATGCCGCGCAGCCGCTGGTGACGCTGGGGTTCCTCGCCGCGTCCGCTGCCATGCTCGGCCTGCTGGCGCTCGTCGGCCTCGGCATCCGCAAGCTCGCCGCCCGCCTGCCGAGACCGCGCGGGCCGATGCTGCGCGCGGGACTGGCGAACCTCCACCGCCCGGGCGCGCAGACCGGCGCGCTGGTGACGGCGCTCGGCTTCGGGCTCTCCGCCTTCGTGCTGATCGCGGCTGTGCAGACGAGCCTCGACGCCAACATCCGCCGCACCGTCCCCGCGCGCGCCCCCGACTTCTTCGTGCTCGACGTGCCGAAGGACAAGGCGCCCGCCTTCGCCGACGCGGTCGAGCGGACGATCCCCGGCTCCACCCTCAAGCTGGTGCCGAACATGCGCGGCCGCATCCTTGCCTATGGGCCGAAGGACCGGATGACGCGCGTGGCCAGCCTCGGCAAGGATCTGCCCGATGGCGCCTGGGCGCTGCGCGGGGAGCGCGGGCTGACGTATTCGGTCGGCGTGCCGGAGGGCAGCACGGTGACCTCCGGCCAGTGGTGGCCGCAGTTCTACCGCGGCGAGCCGCTGGTCTCGGTCGACGAGAGGCTGGCCGAGGCGATCGGCCTCAAGGTCGGCGACTATGTGACCGTGGGTGTGCTGGGCGTCGAGAAGACCGCGCGGATCGCCGCGCTGCGCCGGATCGACTGGGACAGTCTGGGCTTCAACTACGTGCTGGTGTTCTCACCCAATGCGCTGGCCGACGCCCCGCACAACCTCGCCGCGACGATCGAGGTGCCCAAGGGCGCGTCCACGGCGGGCCTGCTGCCCCGGCTGGTGCGCGCCTTCCCCTCGACCTCGGTGATCGAGACGGGGAGCCTGCTGCGCGATGCCCGCGCGCTGCTCGACCAGATGTCGGCGGCGATCCTCGCAGCCTCTTCGGTGGCGGTGCTGGCGGGGCTCGCGGTTCTGCTGGGCGCTATCGCGGCGGCGCGGGCGAGCCGTACGTACGACACCGTGATCCTGCGCGTGCTCGGCGCCAGTCGCGGGCAGCTGCTCGCGGCACAGATGGCGGAATACGGGCTGCTCGCCGTGGTGCTCGCCCTCGTCGCGCTGGGCGCGGGCAGCGCGATGGCCTGGGCGGTGATCGTCAAGCTGTTCGAGTTCGCCTGGCTGCCCGACTGGCCGCGCGTGCTGGCGGTTCTGGCCGCCGGGCTCGTGCTGATCCTCGGCTTCGCCCTAGCCGGAACGCTGCCGCTGCTGCGGGCGAAACCGGCAAGGGCGCTGCGCGAACTTTAGAAGCCGATCTCTACCCTCACCACTCATTAGTCATTCCCGCGAAGGCGGGATTGGAAATCAGGCGAAGACCTCGTGGTTGTCGAACAGCACGCTGGGATCGCGCGTCTTGTAGACGAGCGTGCTGGCGACGATGTCGTGCAGGCCCTGCTTGCGCTCGGTGAAGGCGACCATGATGTAGCCGATGCACAGGATCAGGCTCGACAGGATCTTGGCGAAGTAGCGCCCGGTCGCACGCGCGAAAGTCAGCCGTTCGCCCCGCAGGTCGGTAACGACCACGCCGACGGCCAGCTTGCCGACGGTCGCCTGCAGCTTCGAGCTTTCCATGATCGCGAAGTAGAGCCAGTTGATCACCAGCGACGCGCCGATCATGCCGAACATCATCATCCCGAACGCCGCGTTCTCACCCGCGCCCAGCCCCGTCAGCGGCAGCGCGAGGCCGACGCCGAAGATGCCGCCGATGATCGAAGTCGCGATCTGCAGGATGATCGCGTCGAGGATGTAGGCGAGCACGCGCCACCAGAAGCCACCATACGGAATCATGCATTCCCCCTTGTTTTACGGCCTGCCCAGCCTGACAATGCGACGCAAGTTCACATTTAAATCGGGAAATTACAAAGACTTTCTGTTCCGCCTTCCGAAACCGCAAAGAAAGAGGGGCGCAGGAGGCCGAGCCTCCCGCGCCCCTTTTCAGGTCCGCGCCCCGCTTCTCTTGCCGTACCTCCTCCCAGAGACGACACGGCGGGTACGCGCGTTACGCGCTCCGAATTAGAATCGGTAGCGCGCCGCCACGCCGTAAGTGCGCGGCTGGTTCGGATAGCCCGAGATCGAGCCGGGCTGTGCCGGGCTGTCGAAAATCTGCAGGATGGTGCGGTCGTTCAGCAGGTTGCGGCCCCAGACCGTCAGTTCCAGCCCGTTCGCCATCGCGTACGTCAGCGAGGCGTTCATGTCGTTGATGTCCTGCTTGAACTCGCGCGCGGCGGCGAGCGCTGCGGATACGTCGGTGACGTTGCCCGCGCTGTCACGCACGACGAGGCCCGGCAGGCCCTCGACCAGACGGAACTGCGATTCGTAGTGATAGTCACCGCGCAGGATGATCCGGTCTCCGCGCGTGCCCACCGGCTGCACGAACTCCGCCGAGAACGTCGCCGACAGGGGCGGGACGCCCGCCGGGGTCGTCCCCGAAAGGTCGCCGAAGGCCGAAAGCTGGAACGTGTCGTACTTCGGATCGAGGTACGTCCAGGCCATCGTCAGCGTCAGCTGGTCGATGGGCTTAGCCGAGCCTTCGAACTCGATACCGAACGCCGACTGCTTGCCCGCATTGGCAAGGAAGAAGCCCGAGCCGGTGAAGATGTTCGACTGGAAGTTCTTGATCTCCTGCTTGAATACCGCGACGTTGGCCGAGACGATCCCCCAGTTGCCCTTGATCCCGGCCTCGTAAACCGTCGAATTCTCGGCATTGGCGAAGCGGCTGCCGGAGGTGAGATTGGTCACCGCCAGGCCCTGCGCGCGCAGTTCGACGAGGTCGGCAGGGGTCGGGCGGCTATCACGCGACAGGTTGATCGAGGCCGCCTTGTAGCCGGTCGCCCAGGCCGCGTAGAAATTGACCGTGGGCGTCACGTCCCAGGCCACGCGCGCGGTGTAGCTGAAGTCGCCGTCGCTTACCCGGCCCGGCTCGACCGCGTTGGGAACGTTCATGAACTGCGGGAAATACTGCAGCGCGCGCAGCGGATTGAGCGGGTTTGCCGCCGGATTGTTGGCATTGCCGTTCGCGAAGCCGACCAGCTGCTGATAGACTGGCGCGGTCTGCGGGTTCGTCGCGAAGGCGAAGATCGCCGCCGGGTTGGTCGGGTCCACACCCACCGAACGCAGCGCCCCGCCAAGCAGCAGTTGCTGGCGGAACGCCGAATAGCGCGGATCGTCGAAATTGATCGACGAGAACACGTCATCCGACGTCGTGTTGGTGGCGAAGCGCTTCTTGTCGTGCGTGTAGTTGAGACCGCCGGTCACCGTCAGCCCCGGCGCCACTTCGAAGTCGAGCTGGCCGAAGATCGACCACGCCTCGTTCTTCAGCTTATACGCTTCGGTGAGACCGGTGCCGGAAGCGAAGAACTGCCCGGCGTACTTGGCCGGATTGCCTTCGTAGGCGCCGAAGGCCGTCTCCAGCGCGGGCACGCTGAGCGCCCCGCCCGAGAGGCTCTGGACAAGGAGGTTGGCGTAAGGCCGGGCATCGTCGCCCCAGAAGACCTCGTTGTTCTGGTCGATCTTCTCGTTGAAATAGTAGCCGCCGATGAGGCCGGTAATCTTCTCGCCCACCTCGAAGTTGGCGCGCAGTTCCTGCGTGAAGGTCTTGATCCGCAGGTCCTGCCAGTTGCGGCCCAGCAGGTCTGCGCTGGAGAAGTCCGAATCCTGATTGGTCAGCGCATTGGTGCGGCGGTACGAGGTGATCGAGGTCAGCTTGGTGCCGCCCAGATCATAGTCCAGCTGGCCCGAAACGCCCCAGTTCTCGATCTTGTTGGAGGATTCGAAGTTGTTGTAGACGATGTTGTCGTACTTCTCGCCCGGCTGGTTGACCGCCTCGCCCAGCGCGAAGATCGCCGCCGTCGGCGTCGCCTGCCGCAGGTTGACGACCGCGCAGCAGTTCTCGTCGATCTTGCCGTAATCGCCGATCAGCCGCAGTTCGAGGCCGTCATGGTTGTCGAACAGCAGCTGCCCGCGCCCGAACCAGCGGTCGCGCTCATTGGTGCGCTCGCCGGTAGCCAGATCCCTGACGATACCATCGCGCTTGTTGAGCCCGCCCGCGAGGCTGAATGCGACGTTCTCGCTCAGCGGCCCGGTTACCGTGCCCTTGACGACTACGGCGTCGTAGTTGCCGTAGCTCGCCTCGACATTGCCGCCGAACTGGAACTGCGGCTTCTTGGTAACAATCGATATCACGCCCGCCGAGGCATTCTTGCCGAACAGCGTGGACTGCGGCCCGCGCAGCACCTCGATGCGCTCCACATCGGGGAAGTCCGCGATCATCGAGGCCGAGCGCGAACGGTAGACGCCGTCGATGAACAGGCCGACCGAAGGCTCGATACCGGCGTTGTTGGCGCCGTTGCCGAAACCGCGGATATAGAAGTTGGTATTGGCGCTCGACTGCAGCTGGTTGACGCGCAGCGACGGCACCAAAGTCTGCAGGTCCTTGAGGTCGCGCATCTGCGCGCGTTCCAGCGTCGCTCCGCTGGTCACCGAGACGGCGACGGGCACGTCCTGCAGCGTCTGCTCGCGCTTGGTGGCGGTGACGATGATGGTGTCGGTGTATTGTTCGTCGGCAGCCTGAGGCGCCGCGTCCTGCGCCATGACCGCAGGCGACCAGGCAAGCCCGAATGCCGCACTCGCCAGCAGCGCGGCACTGCGTTCGGTCATGCCCCTGCGTTCGGTGAAGATGCGCGTACCCCGCGCGCCGATGCCCGCCAAAACACCTTTCATCTGGTCCCCTGTCCCTTCCTGCGCGACGGCCCGCATCGTGATGCGCGGAAAGCTCGCCGCAAAGCGTAAGAGGTTCAGGTTATGCGGTTCCGGGGCGCCTCACAATGAAGACCTGTGAACAGGTGCGGACATTTGGCGCCACTGTTGCGCCGTCGCCACATTCCTCAGCCGGCCTTCTTCGCCTTGTGCTCGGCGAGCAACTTGTCGAGTTCGGCGATCCGAAGCCGTTCGGGGGTTCCTTTGGCAAGACCCTTCAGGCGGCATTCCGCCCAAAGGCTGCGGCGTTCGGATTCCAGTGCCTTGAGATACAGGTCAGCCATCGTGTCTTTTCCTTCTTCTGCCGCCGGCCGAGGCCGGTCGTCGCCCGCCGCCCTGGGTACTGTCGGCGTCTTCATCGCGCAGCTTGCGCCAGCGTTCCAGCCGCCTGGGCTCGAGGGTGCCGTCCCGCAGTGCGGCCAGCACCGCGCAGCTTTTCTCTGTGGTGTGGGTACAGTTGCCGAAACGGCACGCCTGCGTCAGCGCGGTTATGTCGTCGAACACTTCGGCGATGCCGGTCGCGGCGTCGGGCAGGTGAAACTCGCGCATGCCGGGCGTATCGACCAGCCAACCACCTTTGGCGGGACCGTCCAGCGGGTACAGTTGCCGCCCCGTCGTCGTGTGCCGACCCTTGCCGTCGATTTCACGGATCGGCTGGGTCTCGATGTCGTCGGAGCCCCGCAGACCGTTGATCATCGTCGACTTGCCCACGCCCGACGAGCCCAGCAGGGCTACAGTCCGGCCCTTGCCGCAGTACCGGGCCAGCCGCCCGACGCTGGCCGGATCGCGGCCATTGACCATTTCGACTTCCAGATCCGGCTGCAACGCGCGTGCCGCCTCAAGGAACCGCTCGGGTGCCTCGGCCAGATCGACCTTGGTGAGCACCACCACGGGCCTCACCCCGACCTCCCGCGCCATCACCAGATAGCGTTCGAGGCGCGCGACGTTGAAATCCTGGTTGCAGGAGGTCACGATGAACAACGTATCGACGTTGGCCGCGATCAGCTGCAGCCGGCGCTGGTCGGCGGGCGCCTTGCGCTTGAACAGATTGATCCGATCGAGGATGCGCACCGGCTCCAGCCGCTCCCGGTCCACCATCAGCCAGTCGCCCACGGCCGCCCGGTCCTCCGGCCCCTCGGACAGCGGCAGGGCGGAATTGATCATGCCGCTGAGGCCGCTTCCGGCAATGTCCACCATGCCGCGATGAACCGCCATCACACGCACGGGGCATACCCCGCCCCCCTGCTCCTCAGCCGAAAGCTGATCGGCGAAGAAGGAATTCCAACCGAGGTCTTCAAGGGTGGGGCCGGATGCTTCCATCTTTACGACATGGGCTTTCTTCATGGGGCGGGGCGCGAAAGCCCACGGGAGAGCGCGGCACAGCCGCCGGGCAGGACCCTTGCGACGTCTCCGAAATGCCCTATCGACCAGCCCCTAGTACGATATCGGCCGGCACGCCATGGCGCACGGCACGCTTTTCGCCCGATCGTCGATTCCCCGACCCGGCGCACACCGCTTGCCGAAATGCCCGCCATCGGCTAAGGGCGCGGCAATTTTGCGGTGCAGCACACGATGGCTGCCCGCCTCCGGCCCTCGTACAGAGAGAACAACAATGTCCGCCCCGCTTCCCTTGCGCAATATCGCGATCATTGCGCACGTCGACCATGGCAAGACCACCCTCGTCGACCAGCTGTTCCGCCAGTCCGGCACGTTCCGTGACAACCAGCGCATCGAAGAGCGCGCGATGGACAGCAACGACCTCGAAAAGGAGCGCGGCATCACCATTCTGGCGAAGCCGACCTCGATCGAGTGGAACGGCTATCGCATCAACATCGTCGACACGCCCGGACACGCCGACTTCGGCGCCGAAGTGGAGCGCATCCTCTCGATGGTGGACGGCGTGGTTCTCCTCGTCGACAGCTCGGAAGGCGCGATGCCGCAGACCAAGTTCGTCACCGGCAAGGCGCTGGGCCTCGGCCTGAAGCCGATCGTCGTCGTCAACAAGATCGACCGTCCCGACGGCCGTCACGCCGAAGTGCTCGACGAAGTGTTCGACCTCTTCGTCAGCCTCGACGCCAACGACGAGCAGCTCGAC